>JBGSPT010000305.1:0-2733 GCA_041738475.1 Treponematales bacterium | reverse complement strand
GGTTCCGCGGCGCTAGCCGCGCCGCTGCCGCCGGTCAGCCGGTCAGCCGGAATGGGAATACCACACAAGCTGGATGCCTTGATAAGTTCGTCGACACGATGAATAATCCTTCTGAAAAAGCCTATGGTAATGGAATTCATGAGAGGCATTTTCTGTCCTGCCTTTTATATTCCAAACCGAATGGACGTTATTCAATGCTGCGTGCGGTCATTTTTGATCTGGATGGAACAATCATTGACAGCGAGCCCTTGCACACGGAGGCGGTGCTCCGGATTTTATATGAGCGAGGGAGCGTACTTGATTCGAGGGAACTCGATACGTATATCGGTATTTCGAGCTCCGTGATGTGGTCCGAAATGCGGGATCGTTTCGGTCTTCAGGAATCTGTCGAGGCTCTGGGGACTCTGCAACATAGTCGCAACATCGAAATGCTGGATGATTCCGGCTCGATATTGATTCCGGGCATCATGAATCTTTTACGGAATATCAGAGGGCAGGATCTTGCGACGGCTATAGCATCCTCTTCCACGAAGGAGTACATCGAGGCGGTGGTGGAGAGATACTTCTTGGCAGGATATTTCGACTGCCTGGTGAGCGGCGAGGAAGTTCCGAGGGGGAAGCCAAAACCGGACATTTTCCTGCGGACCGCAGAACTGTTGAAGGTCGAACCGGACTCATGCGTCGTCATCGAGGATTCGGACAACGGCTTGACTGCCGCGAGGGAGGCGGGGATTCGATCGGTGGGCTTCAGGAACCCTAATTCAGGCCGCCAGACTCTTTCGCTGGCGGATCGGGTCGTGGATGATATCCGGGAAATCACCTTGGACCTGTTGAGAAACCTTGCCGATTCGAAAACCTCGGCTTAAGATGATGCGGAGGTGTCCGGCAAGGACGCCCCGAGGAGGTTCACTCTATGTCGAGGAAAGCTATCACGGCTCCCGGCTCCGTGGCCGTGGGGCCGTATTCCCACGCGGTCGAAGCGGGAGAGTTCGTCTATCTTTCGGGGCAGACTCCCGCGATTCCTGGAACGAGTCGGCTCGTGGAAGGGGGCATAGCCGCCCAGACGGCCCAATGCTTCGAGAACCTGAAGAACGTTCTCGCCGCCGCGGGTTTGTCCCTGGACGACGTGATCAAGGTGAACGTGTTCCTTACGGATATGAAGAATTTCAAGGAGATGAACGAGGTCTACGCGGGCCGGTTCCAGGCACCCTATCCGGCCCGCAGCACCGTGGGGGTCCGGGAACTCCCGTTGGGGGCGTCGGTGGAAATCGAGATGATCGCCCGAAAACGGTGACGGACGTCCCCCGCTCGGACAGGGGTTTTCGGTACGGATAGGGGCTGGATCATCCCGGTTCGGGCATGCCATAGTTCCGCATGCTGCGTTCGGCGCTGAAGTCTTTTTCGATATACCGGGGGCTGCCGCCCTCCATCTATACCTTGTTCCTCGCGACGGTCGTGAACGGCGTCGGCATTTTCGTGTTCCCCTTCCTGACCTTGTTCTTGACGAAAAAACTGGGTATGGGCGAGAGGTCCGCGGGGGATTTCCTGCTCCTGGTGTCGCTGGCCTACATCCCCGGCACCCTGGTGGGAGGCCGACTGGCGGACCGTTTCGGCCGTAAGCGGGTGATGCTCGTTTCGCAAGCCCTCTGCGGGCTCCTGTTCATCCCCTGCGGGTTCCTGGGCGTTAACTCCCTCGTTCCGTGGCTCGTGCTCGTGAGTCTTTTTTTTGACGGGGTTACGGATCCCGCCCGGTCCGCGATGAGCATGGACCTTACGACGCTGGAGAACCGTCAGGCCGCCTTCTCTCTCCTCTACCTGGGGCACAACCTCGGATTCGCCTTCGGTCCGTTGATCGCGGGATTCCTCTTCGAGAACGCCATGAGCTGGCTGTTCTGGGGGAACGCGATCGCGGTGTTGGCCTCCCTGGCCCTGGTGATCGCGTTCATTCCGGAAACGCGGCCGACGGAGAGTCAACTACGCGAGAGTCTGGAGGGCGATTCCAGCGAGCGGGCCCACGAGGGCGGCCTTCTCTCGGCGTTGAAATCGAGGGCCTTCCTGGTCGTTTTCGTGGGGATCACGACCTGGTACGGGTTCGTGTACGCTCAGCACCGCTTCGCCCTCCCGCTCCAGCTGGAGCGGACCTTCGCGGGCGGGGGCGCGAAGCTCTACGGGATCCTGATGACCCTGAACGCGGTCCTGGTCATCCTCTTCAACGCCCCCCTGGTGGCCGCACTCCGTCGGTTCCGTCCCATCGTCAACGTCGCGATAGCCGGTTTCCTGTATTTCATCGGGTTCGGGATGATCGCCGTGATCCGGAGCCCCGCCATGTTCCTGGTTTCCACGGCGATTTGGACCTTCGGCGAGATCGTGAACGCGACGAACGAGGAAGTGTACGTCGCGAATCATACCCCGATGTCCCATCGCGGCCGGTTCAAAGCCATCCTGCCCCTGATCGGGGGACTCGGCTTCGCGATAAGCTCCCCGATCACCGGCCGCCTCATCGAATGGACGGGCCTCCGCTCCGTATGGATCCTGCTGGGTGCGGTGGCCCTGGGGGCCGCTTCCGGGCTCCTGGTCCTGGACCGCACGGAGCGGCGGGCTGCGGGAAGGCGCGCGTCCGATACGCAGCGGGGCACGGCGCTCCCTTCCGGCAGAGGCGAATCGAAGGCCGCGGCCGATTCGAATCTCGGTATCCCCGAATAAGCCAGGAGTACGACGATGGAGTACAAGGAA
>JBGSPT010000287.1:0-6541 GCA_041738475.1 Treponematales bacterium | reverse complement strand
CACCGCAGGGCGGCGGAGTCTCGGCGGACCCGGCGGCCCGGGGTGAAGTCCGCGGCGGCGACGGCCGGGGGCGCAACCGAGGTATCCGGAGCGAGGACTATTATCCTGGGTATACTGCTTTTCACATTCGTCAACTGAGATTGCCAGAAGCTCCAAAGGCGACCGCCCCGGAATAGGGCCCTGCCGAACACGGAGTCTTCCTCGCCCACACCCCTCAGTTCGACTTCCCGCCAGAGGCTGCCTTCTCGAATGCCGATGAATATCCGGTTGACGGCCCTGCGATTGTCGAACCAGACTACGGCGGGATTGCCCTTCATGTCGAACAGCAAGGGTTCCCGCACCATGCCCGTCGCCGCGTTCACCCGCTCCGAAGTGCCCGAAATGTATTTCCCGGTGTCGTCCAATTCGGCGTAATAGACCTGGGAGGGAGCCTGGATGTTGCCGGATCCGGGGGAGGGACGGCGTTCCCAGACCATGCGGAATTTTCCTCCGATGTACGCGATGTCCGGCCGCTGGTTCTCGAATGCGGTATAATCCCGGACGCGGACTGCGGAAGGTTCCTCGAAGCCGGTAACAATCACCGGGGAATCCCAGGTTTTTCCGCCATCCCTCGTGGCCTTGGAAAATAGCTGCAGGGATGGGGAAGCGTCGGAGGTAAGCGCCTGGAATACGACCAGATCCGTGTCCCGGCCATTTGCCAGGGCCGGTAGCAGAACCCGCGGCAGGCCCTCCTGGGGGGCCAGGAACGGGGACAACGAGGTCCACTTTTTCCCGTCCTCGGTCATGGACCAGTACGTGGTGAGGAACCGCAAAGTCTCGTCGGTGTCCTGAATCCGCTGTTCCTGTCCGACGGCGCTGAACAAATACCAGCCGCCGAATCCTCGGGGGAATATCCGAGGATCCGAAACCACGTCCTTGGCCGGGATTCTGGATTCGTTTTCGAAGGTCAGTCCTCCGTCCCGGGATGTCATGAACGTGAGTTCCCGGTCTCCGGAAAGCGTTGCGAGGGCCAATTCGCCGGACGGGGAACCCGCCGCCGAGTAGAACACCGGCTCGCCTCCCCGGAACGGATAAGGGCCGGCGAAGCGCCGTTTCAAGATTTCCGGCTGGCCGTCCCGAAGGAGGGCCAGGGACAGGAACGCCTCCCGGGTATCGGCTCCCGTCTGCTCCGATTCCTGCCAAATGACCACGATGCCTGCAGGCAGGGAGATCACAGAGGGGAACCTGGCAGAAGTGGTGGACAGCGGGCGGGGATTCTCCCAGTAGTACGTCTGGGCCCCGGCAGCCCTCACGCACACAATCAGAATCAGCGCAAGGAGGATCCGTGCGGAGCGGCCGGCCGGCATTGTCCTGCACATGCTACGGAACCCCCTTCGTGACCAGGAGTTCATCGAGTTCCTTGACCTTGAGTACGGATCTTGCCTGCGGATAGGTCGCGTAGAGCCGGGTAAGCGCACTTCGGGCAGAATTCCACTTGCCTTCCCGGATCAATTGCTGAATTGCATTGAACGCCGATTCCGCCGCGGAACTCGGAAGCACGAGGGACACGGTACCCCCGATGCGGGACTGGAGGAGATCCCTCAGTTCGATCGCCCTCTCGTTGTCCGGATTCAACTCCAGGGCGCGATCCAGACGGGTTATCGCAGTCGGATACCGTCGCGTCTCGCCGGAATTGTATATGGTGCGTGCTTCGTTGGTGAGGGCCTCCGACTCGGACAAGGCTCGCTCGTCAGGAGGACGCTTCTTCAGGCCAAGGACATATTCCAGTTTGAGTATCTTGTCCTGTAGGTCCAGGTTGCCGGGATCCAGGGTTTCCAGATCCTTGAGATCGTTGTACGCGGTCTCCAGTTCCTTCCCGTTATCGATTCGGGTCCGGGCCTGGTCCACCATCAGCTTGAACTGATCACGGAATTTTTTTTCATCTTCCATTTGGTCTATCCGAAGTTCCAGGATGCGGGCCTCCTGGTTTTTGGGAAATTCGCTCTTGATCTCGGATATCCTTTGGCGCGCGGCGACCCATGCTTCCCGGGCTTGGGCTTCGTCTTTTCGTGCCAATGCGGCTTTTCCTGCTTCGAAGCTTTCCTTGGCCAGGCTGAGGAGCGTGCTTATGCTGCCATATTTACTGTCCGTAGGGAGCACGACCCGGTCGGTCCGAACTGCCAAGGCCGCCTTGGCGAGCCCGAGGTAGATGCTGACGACCTTGTCTTCAGGGAGACCCGCCTCGTTCCCGGCTTTCTGAGCCTGTTCCAGTCGGTCCACCGCGGCGCCGAATTCCCCGGCGTTGTACAGGGATTTCCCCTCGGACAGCAATGCTGCCTTCTTTTTCAAGGCCAGGTCCTGCGCTCTCTTCGATATTCTTTCGTTCAGGTCTTTGATTTGGGCATCGCTCGTTTGTTCGACATCCCGTTTATAATCCAACTGCAGAGATTCGGTATACTTCTGCCGCGCTTCGGACAATCGGTTTTTTGCGGTTTCAAGGTTGTCTGACGCAAGGGCATCCCTCGCCTGACGAAGCCGTAAATCCGCTTCGGCTTTCGCGCTCCCGGCGGCCAACTGCCGGTCTCGGGCCGTTTGGGCCAGGGCCCGACCTTCGGACGCGAGTTTGGCGGCCGGCGCGTCCAGGGCCCGGGCGCGATCGATCTGGGCTAACACGGAGGGGGCGGAGGAAAAGGCCTCAGGCTCCCCGGAATACTGCGACACGATGACCGCGGCGTCCCGCCTGAGGGCAGTCAGGAGGCCGTCCGCCTTTTGGATTTCGTCAAGGATTATTTGGGCGGAGTAGGGCAAGGGAGGGGTCCCCTCCGGCGCGCCCTCCGGTACGGCCCCTTCCGCGAGGCGTCGGGCCCGGGCCAGGTCGTCGGTGCGGGCTTTCAGGCGGTATTCCTGGACGTCCGTCTCGGCCTTGGCCGCCAGGGCCACGGTCCGGACCTCGAAGGCGGCGGCGGTTTCCGAGGATCCGGCGATCCGGGACTCGAAGGCGGTCTGGACCTCGAGTGCCCCCCGGGGGGGATTTCCGGATCCGGAAAGCTTGGCCAGCTCGGCGCCCCGGGCCCGGGCCGCGGCGTCCAGTTCGGAGATGCCCTTCCGAAGCTCCGCGGTCCGGGTCCGGAGGCCCCTAAGTACGGTGAGACCGTCCGACAGGGCGGATTCTGGCGACCCCGTCCCGGCGAGAACGGCGTCCAGGGCTGCCGTAAGCTCCCGTTCCCGGGTCTCCTGGGCGGCCAGCTCGGTCCTCAGGGCGGCCAGGGCCGCGGACGCCTCGGCGGTGTCCCGGAGGTGCTGGAGCCGGAGGTAGTCGGACCCCCGGACGGATACGATGGTCCGGCCGAAGGCGCTGGGCGGATCGGTGACATCAGTGGGCAGGAAGAGGCTCCACAGTCCCTGGAACCGCAGCGCCCGCTCGGCCGTGGCCTTCGCGGCCTGATAGCTCGTATCCGAGGCGGGGAACCGCCCGTCGGAAAAGGCCGTCCCCGCGTCCGCCATCTGGCGGTCCAGGGTCGCGTCCGCGGATCCCGACACGGAATCAAAGAGGGCGGCCCATTGGGAGGCCATGGCGCCGGCGATGCCCTCGGGTTTTTCCGCATCGCTCCTGCCCAGGATGAAGCGGTAGGCGAAGGGCAGGAAGGAGTCGTCGGTGAGTTCCGGATTCGCCTTGCGGAACAGCTCGAACTGGGTCCGCAGGGCTTCACCTGCGGCCAGTGTCTCCGTCCGGAGGCCGGCCAGGGCGGCCAGGACATCCTCCGCGGCGGGCAGGGCCGCGTCCATGCGGCCCGGATCCCCGGAGGTGAAGGCGTCCCGGAGCAGGGCCGCGGAGGCGTTCAAGGAGGGTTGGGAGGCCTCGAACCGTCCGATTTGGGATTCCACGTCCGAGATCCTCTGGAAGGCCGCGCGGACCGTGATGGGGTCGAATCCCCCGAACTCGAATTCCGGCCTGTAGAGCTCGAAGCCCGCGGTATACCTCCGGGCGGATTCGGTGAACCTGCCCTGTCCCGCCAGGGCCTGTCCTTCCTCCATGATCCTCTCGAGCTGTACGCGGTTCTTGGTGAACAGGATGGCCAGCTTGGTCTGCTCGACGAACTCCTGGACCTCGGGGCTGGGGTTCCGCTCCATCTCCTCCAGCTTCCGGATCAGCCGGAGGTGCAGATCCTCGTTTTCCGGATCCTCGACCAGGGATTTCAGCAGGAGGTTGGCCTCCTTGTTGTACTGGCTCCGGATCTCCACGATCTTTCGCAGCCGCCGCTGGGCCTGGTCGAAGCGGTCGGGGTTTTCCCGGATGTAGGCGGTCAGGACTTCCACGGCCTCGTTGTACTTCTGTTGGCCAATCAAGTCGTCCGCCACGGCCAGGGGATTCTCCCGGGAACCCATGGCCCCGGCGGGTGCCGCGGCGATTGCGAGGAGTATAGGGAGGAGCAGGGCTCCCAGGGCGATGCGGGACGGTTTGCGCGCCATCGGACGCGGGGGGATCCTCCTTCCACCTGACAATATACCCCGACCCAGGCGGTTCCGCGTGAGTCGAGGGCGGTCGGGCCCCTTTCATTCTCGGCACGAAGGGGGAGTCCATGAAGACGCAAGCGGGCGCGTGGAAATGCCGATACGACTATAGTATACTTGAAGGTACAGATGAAGCGATTCCGGCCTCTGGCAGCTTCTTTCCTCCTAGCCTTCGCTCCCGCCCTGACCGGAGCGCAGGCCCTGCCGTCCGTCTACGACTCCATCGCCTCCCTCTTCGACATAGACCTGAACGCCGGGCTCACCCGGATGCTCATCACCCGCATCCCCATGGGGGGCCTGGCGGAGGGCATGGGCATGGCCTACACCGCCGTGGCCGCGGATTCCTCCTTCCTGGAGCTGAATCCCTCGGCCAGCGCGGTCCAGGACTTCACGGAACTGTCCCTCTACCACAACAACTGGATCGCGGACACCCGCATCGAGGGGGCCGTGTACACCCTGCGATTCGGCCGGACCGGGTTCTCCCTGGGCGGGAAGTGGCTCTACCTCCCCTTCACGGAATACAACGACTACGGGGACCGCCTTTCCTCGGGGTACTATTCCGAGGCCCTCCTCATAGGAAACGCCTCGGTGCACCTCTTCCCGGGGTATTATTTCTACGGGATCGCCGTGGGGGCCAACGTCAAGCTGGCCTACCAGTCCTTTCCGGACTTCGCCGACCAGAACGGGATCGTGCAGGCGGGCTCGGGGTTCTCCCAGTCCGCCCTTGCCGTGATGGCGGATTTCGGGCTTTTGACGAAATTCAACTTCCTCAAGTACTACGCCTCCCGGAAGAAGAACGTGTCCGTGGGGCTGGCGCTGAAGAACCTCGGCCCTCCCGTCCAGGGGGATCCCCTGCCCACGACGGCCACCCTGGGCCTTGCATATTCTCCCCTCCGGCCCGTCACCATATCCTCGGATTTCTCGGTGCCCGTCAACCTGGTGGACCTCTCCAAGAGCGAGAACCCCTACTGGTCCGTGGGTACCCAGTTCGTGCTGACCGACTTCCTCTCCATGCAGGCGGGCCTGCAGGTCAAGGGATCCAACCCGCGGCTTTCCGTGGGGACCGCGGTGGACTTCAACCCCTTGACCCTCTTTGTGAACTACACCCTGGACCTGACCACCCAGCTCACGTCCCTCAATCACCTGTCTATCCAGGCCCGGTTCCGTCTCGGGGACATGGGAAGGGCGGCCAAGTCCGCCAAGGTGGACGAACTCTATGCAGCGGGCCTGGAAGCCTACGCGCGGGGGGACATCGAGAGGGCTATCAACTATTGGACGGAGGTTCTTTCCCTGGATTCCTCCTTCGATCCGGCCCGGGACGCGCTCCGGGCGGCCCAGTCCTCCCTTCAGCTGAGGCAGGAGGTGCTGGATATCCGCCGCCTGGATTGACCCGGGCGGATTCCTGATCATCGAAAGGACTTTTCGGCATGGCGTTTTCAATCGTCCTGCGAGTGCTGGCGGCCGCGGCCTCCCTGTACATGCTCCTTATCATGGCCCGGATCATCCTCACCTGGTTCCCCACGGCCCTGGAAGGCAGACCCCTGGCCCTGCTGAGCTCCGCCACGGACCCCTACCTTAACCTCTTCCGGGGAATCCCCTTCCTGAGCTCCGGAGCCATGGATTTCTCCCCCATCGCGGCTCTGGCCGTTCTGTCCGTGCTCACCCAGATTCTGTCGACCGCCGCGGCCTACGGACGGATAACCCTCGGGATCGTGCTGGCCCTGGTCCTGCGCGCGGGGTGGTCCATCTTCGCGTTCCTGTTCGGGTTCCTGGGCCTGGCCATGGCCGCCCGGCTTGTGGCCTACCTGGCGCGGTGGAACTCCCTGCACCCGGTATGGAGGGTCGTGGACGCCCTCATAAATCCGGTGATGTTCCGGCTGAACCGGGCGATCTACCGGGACCGGATCGTCAACTTCCGCCAGGGACTTCTTACGGGGATCATCATCCTCTTCGGCCTGCGGATCCTGGGGGGCATCCTCGTAGGATTCCTGTCGGGCCTTCTGGTCCGGCTTCCCTTCTAGCCTTTTAGGCGGCCAGGGCCGCCAGAACG
>JBGSPT010000279.1:0-1511 GCA_041738475.1 Treponematales bacterium | reverse complement strand
GGCAGGCGCCGGCTCCCAGGGCGGCCAGCCCCGGGACCACGGGGCGCGCGGAAACGCGCGCCGGTGTTTGTCGAGTTTTCACGGAGAGGATGATAAACCGATAGCGGAAATCCCGCAACGGGGATTCGACCGCGGTCATCGACCGTGGTCATTAGCTCCCGCCGGCCGTCTTTCTTCGGACCGCCGTCCCAGCCGCTCCCAGGGCGGCCAGCCCCGCGGCGTACAGGACGGTCAGGATCCCCAGGCGCCTCCGGTACAGGTCCCGGTCGTAGACTCGGTAGACCCGGGACTCCCCGATCCCGGGGAAGGGGACGGGATCCCAGGGAACCCCGTAGTCCCGGGCCAGGGCCCGGAGGTTCAGGAGGTGGATCACGGGTACGCCCCGGGAGGCCATCCCGAAGGCGATCCCCGTCCCGCCGGAGGGAAGGCGTTCGGGGAGGTTGATCCCCGGGGTAAGTTCCAGGGCCTCCGCCTCTTCCCCGACGTTGGCGGAGGCACCCCCTATGTTCACGAAGGCCGCGCAGGGCCGTCCGTCCAGGAAGGCGTCGTACAGGGCCATGCGCTCGGCCACTCCGTCCGCAAGTGATCGGGGGTCGATGAACCGGAGCCCCGACCGGGAGATTTCCCGGGAAAGGAGGCGCCGGCCCTCGGGCTGCATGTCCGCGCCGGAATCCCCGCCGCCCCCCAGGGAGACGGCCCGGATCGGGTACCCCAGGACGGGAAGGGCCGCATCGTGGATCCGGAGATAGGAGAACTCCGGATCGTTCGCCCCCCAGGAGGAGGCCCCCAAGGACGCGACCAGGGCGGCGTCCAGGTCCAGGGCCCGGGCCGCGGACAGGACCGCCAGGACCAGGCCCGGGAAGGAACCGGAGGCCCCGACCGCCACGGCGTCCCCGGGCTTTACGCCCGCCTCCCGGAGAAGGAGGACCGCCAGGGCGGCCATGTCGGGATTCGCGGAGCTTCGCTTGGCCTCCAGATCCCCAAGGCTCGTGGTGGTCTCGGAATACTCGATGCCGATCAGGCCCGTGCGGTTGGGATCCCGCAGGACATCGAGATCGAAACCCGCGGCGGCCCGGGCGTCCCCCACCCTGTCCAGGGCTTCGGACATGACAGCGGCGGCCCGGACCATCTCGTCACGGTACGGGGAGGGGGCGTAGGCGGTGATCCGCCGCTCCACGGACAGGGCGGCGGCGGACAGGAGGGCCGCCAGGATCCACAGTACGGCGCGGGCGGTTTTCATGGGCGCGTCCCTACCAAGCCAGGATGAGCCGGGACAGGAGGTACGTAACCGTCAGGGCGGCCAGGGCCGAGGACCCCGTAACCAGAACCCCCTGCTTCCGGCAGGAATCGGCCAGGAGGCCGGGAACCACGATCCCCACGGCCCGCCAGCCCGCGGCCTCGGGAAGGAAGGACGGGAAGACCATGCCCGAAGCCAGGGCCGCCAGACCGGAGACCGTGACCAGCACGAAAAAGCCTCGGCGCCCGAAGAGGATGAGGCGGCCGGAAAGGAG
>JBGSPT010000170.1:0-3590 GCA_041738475.1 Treponematales bacterium | reverse complement strand
GCGCCTGGTCCTGGTACAGGCCCTGCCCAAGGGCCGCAAGATGGACCTGGTGGTCCGCCAGGCCGCGGAGGCCGGGGTGGCGCGGATCATTCCCGTCGAAAGCTCCCGCTCCGTGGACCGGATCTCCGACGAGGGAGGGGCGGCGGCCAAGCGGGCCCGGTGGGAGCGCATCGTCCGGGAAGCCCTCCAGCAGAGCGGATCCTGCCTTCGCACCGAGGTGGACCCTCCCCGACCCTTCGCGGAGCTCGCCGGACTACTCGGAAGGTCCGATTCCCGCAGGATCGGCCTGTATTTCCACGAGGCGCCCCTTGATGGAGCGGCCCTGCATCGCTATCTTTCCGAAGAACCCGAAGAGATCGTGGCCTGCGTCGGGCCGGAGGGCGGATTTTCCGGCGAAGAGATCCGCTTTCTGGACGACCTGGGCTTCCGGCCCGCCCACCTGGGGCCCACGGTGCTTCGGACCGAAACCGCCGCATTGTACGCCGTGGCCGCCATTCAAGTGATCCTACTGGAGCGTTCCACATGGACTCCGACCGCGTAACCCGAATTTCCCTCCTCAACGTGCCCCTGGACATCCTCAAGCCGGAGGATTTCGACGACGTGATCCGGTCCATGTTCTCCGACGGCCGAAACCACCAGATCGTCCTTTTATCCCTCTGGGACCTCCTCCGGGCCCGGAGGAACGGCGAGTTCCGGACCATGGTAAACGGAGCCTCCCTGGTGGTGCCCATCTCCCGGTCCCTGGTCCGGGGTGCCCGGTTCCTCCGCCGGGAGGAACCGGTCCGGTACATGCCCTTCGACTTCGTCATACGGCTCCTGAACGCCCTGGAACGGTGGAACCGTTCCGTGTACCTCCTGGGCTCAACCCGACGCAACCTGGGCCTGGCGGAGGAGAATATCCACGCCACCTATCCGGGCGTCCGGATCGTGGGCCGCTTCCCGGGCCATTACCCCAAGTACCTCGAGCAGAGCATCCTCCAGGCCATACGCAAGTCCACTCCCACCCTTCTCCTGGTAGGCCGGGGGGTCATCGGGCGGGAACGGTGGATACCCAGGAGCCTCAAGCATTTCAACTCCGGCCTCTACCTCTGGTGCTCGGACCTCTTAGACGTCTTCGCGGAAAAGGCTCCCAAGCCGTCCAGGGCCCTGTTCGAACGCGGCCTTGAATGGATACCCTACACCCTCCGCAGGCCCTGGAAGATCCTCCGCGTCCTTTCCTACCTGCGATACCGTCTCTTGCTGCTCTGGTTCAGGATCCGCCGCAAGTAAACGGCGCCCCGGAAAGCTTCGAACGGCGGACTCCGCGGCCGACCGAGTTCGGTTGTAGACAATTATCTACGGGAGCCCCGCCCGGGTGCTCTTGAAGCCGGAACCTACGCGGTCTAGGGTGTTCCCATGCGCAGGATACTCCTTTGCGAGGAGGACCCGGGAGAACGGGACGTCCTGGCCGCCCTCCTGGAGGATGAATACACGGTCCGTGTAGCGGGAAGCGTCGATGCCGCCGAAGCCTTGCTTCCCCGGGAGCAATGGGACTTGATCGTCCTGGGATTCGCCTCACCCGCTCCGGACGAAGCCCTGGAGGCGCTCCGTCGCATCCGCCTGCGTTTCCCCGCCGCTCCCGTGCTGTGCCGGCTCCACTCCGGGGATCCGGCCCTGCCCACGTCCCTGCTGAGGAACGGGGCGGCGGCCTGCGTGTCCCGGGACTGTTCCCGGGAGGACCTGAAATGTTGGCTCCGGCGGATCCGGTCTCCCCGGACCGCGGATCCGTCCTGCCGGGAGCCTCCCGGCCCCTACTCGGACCCCGACGCGGAAAGCCGGCTCCTCCTGGGCAGGAGCCCCTGCATGCGGAACGTCCGGGGCCGGATCCGGCTCTTCGCCCGATACGACTTTCCGGTCCTGATCACCGGCGAGAGCGGAACCGGCAAGGAGTTGGCCGCCCGCTCGATCCACGGACTCTCCCGGAGAAGCGGCCGGCCCTTCCTGGCCGTGAACTGCGGCGCCATCCCGGAATCCATCCTGGAGAGCGAACTCTTCGGCACGGAACGAGGGGCGTACACCGGTGCCGTCTCCAGACCCGGGACTTTCGAGATCGCCGACGGCGGAACCCTCTTCCTGGACGAGATCACGGAGCTGTCCCCGGGAGCCCAAGCCAAGCTGCTCCGGGTCCTGGAGAACGGCGAGATCCGCAGACTGGGCGCCCGGTCCGCCGCCGCCTGCGACGTCCGGCTGATCTCCGCCACCAACGTGGAGCTGGACCGGTTCCAGGGCATGCGCTTCGACCTCCTGGAACGGCTTGAGACCCTGGTGCTCAAGCTTCCTCCCCTGCGGGAACGTCCAGAGGACATCCCCGTGCTGGCCAGGCATTTCCTGGACAAGGCCGGGTTGGCGACGGAGATCGGACAGGACGCGATGGAAGTGCTTTCAGGATACGACTGGCCGGGCAACGTCCGCCAGTTGAGGAACACGGTCTGCAGGGCCGCAGTGGCCGCGGCGGAATCGGACCTCGGGATCATCCGGGCGGAACATGTGGATTTCGGATGCCGTCCTGTCCGGCCTTTCCAGGTCCGGGCCGAGTAGGCTCCGGGGATCATCGGGAACGGCGGACCCGCGGGAGGATCCTGGGCCGACACCGGGCGCGGGGGATCCGATAGGGTTTTACAAGGCGTCCAAACGGCGCAGGTGGACGCCTTCCAGGAAAGCCTCCCCGACGCCCTCCGGACTGGGCCGGACTCCCGCCACCCGGGCTATCACCAGGACGGTGCTTCCGGGACGCAGGAAGGCCGGGGACCCTCGGTCGAAGAGGTCCCGGTACGAATCCCCCGCCAGCTCCACGATCACCGTCCGGAGCACGATACGGGAAGTTCCGATCCATTGTCCCGCCGCGATCTCGACCCGGGCCGAGAACGTCCCGCCCTCATCGGCGGCGGCGGAGCGGACGGTTCCCGTCAACACCACATACCGTCCGACGGGCAGGGCCTCGCCCTCTTCGGCGGCCCGGGCCAGGGATTCCACGCTGGCGTCGAAATCGAAGGCGGCTCCCGGATCGGCCTGGGCGTAACCGGGGATCGCCGACAGGACCGCGAAGGATACAGCCCAGACCGCGATCAACGGGGCGTTGGGTCGTCGCATCGTCCATCTTCTCCTTCCGGGCATGGCCCGAGGGGGTCCAAGGACACTCTAGCGCCCTCCGGACCGGGGGTCAAGGCTCGCCGTCCGGACAGGGCCGCGGCCTTGCCCAGGATCCTGCGGAAATACTCCAGTTCCCAATCCGACGGTTCCGCCCGGGCCAGGAGGGAGCGGAGAAAACGGACCAGCTCCGGCCGGCCCGCTATCTTGAAGAACCCGGCCCGGGCAAGATCCTCCGCCGCGGCTTCCACGGTCCGGATGATGACATCCCGGGAGGCCCGGTCTTCCGGTCCGGCCCCGTCGGTCTCCCGGGCGGAACCGCGGTCCTCCCGGGCCCGCGCCACCTCCCACGCCGCGATCTGGACCGCCTGTGCCAGGTTGAGGGAGGGAAGGGCGTCGGAGGTGGGGATGCGGACCGCCAGGTCGCAGAGGGACAGCTCCCGGGCGGAAAGCCCGTCCCGCTC
>JBGSPT010000216.1:0-6173 GCA_041738475.1 Treponematales bacterium | reverse complement strand
CGGAGGACCCCCCTCCGGTACGTCATTCCTCGTCCCAGGCCATGGAACCGCCCCGGTCCGCGGCGGCGGACGCCCGCGCCGAGGATCCGGAGATGCGGGCGGAAAGGTAGCCGTAGGTCTCCGCGGTTTTCGGGTCCAGTTCCACCGCCTTTTGGAAGAACGAATCCGCTTCCTCGTATCTGTCGAGTTCGTAGAGGGCCCGGGCGAGGCCGATGATCGAGGCCAGATTCCCCGGACGCTCCGCCGCGGCCTTCTCGAACCAGGCGGCTGCGGCGGTGAAGTCGCCCAGGAGATAGGCCACATTGCCCAGGTTCACGGAGGCTCCGGGGAAAGCGCGGGCTTCGGCGGCCTTGAACTCCGCCAGGGCCTCGGCGTACAGCCCGTACCGGGCATACAGCACGCCCAGGGAATTGCGTTGCCTGCCCGTGCCGCCCTCGGGACCGAAAGCCGCCCGCAGGGCCTTTTCCCGGGGGCCGATCTCCTTGGCCACCACTAGGGCCAGGGTGCTCTCGAAGGCGGAGCGGACCTGCTCCTCCGGAGGCTTTCGGGTCACCGGGGATATGCCCGGCACGCCCGCTGGGGGGAAGCGTCTCCAGGCTTCGGCCACCCGGAAAAATGAATTCCGGGCCGAGGGATTCGCCCGCATCAGGGCGGCTCCTTCGCTCCAGGCCCGCAGGAACCCGTCCCGGAACAGGGTGACCCGAAGGGGCACCCAGGCTTCGCCCCCGGCGAATAGAAAGTCCCCGGCATCGGGGAAGGCGCGCCGAATCTCGGCCTCGTCCCGGCTCAGGCGGAACGCCGCGAGGACCTCCTTTTCCAGGGGAATCAAGGCGGCGGGGATGCCCACGGACTCCAGTTCCGAGGCCAGGAGGACCGCGATGTCGTCCGAGTCGCCGCCGCGGTAGGCAAGGGTCTGGTAGGGGTATTGGACGTAGTCCAGGGCCTTTCCGTCTCCGCGCAGGCGGGCATAGGGAGTCTGGGGATCCGCCGCCCAGGCTATGCCGGACAGGCGCAGTCCCTCGAAGAGCCCCAGCCCGTACTGGAGGTGTGAGTCGATCTCCGCACGGGCCCGGGATCGGACGATTCCCGCCAGGTACTTGCTGGAGTCCAGGACGGCCGGGTCGTTGGGGCCGGCGAAGGAAGCCAGGATCGCCGGATCCTCCCAGGTCAGGGAGTTCCGGTTTAGGATCGAGATCGTGGTCTCCGCGGCAGCCTGCCGTCTTTCCCCGAGCAGTTCGTAGACGATGGCGATGCGGCCGGGCACCTTCACGTTTTCTGCCACGGTCATGACCTGGTCGGAGAACCCCGCAAGCAGGACGGCTTCGGCGGTAGCGCCCTTGCGGAGGTAGGGGATGCGGGCGCACACGGCGGGGCCGGAGGAATAGCCTTCCGCCTCGAAGCGGATCTCCACGTTGCGGATCTCCGCGCTCTCGGCGTTGCGGATGACCAGGGTGCCGAAGGGGCTTTCTCCGTAGTTCCGGGCCAGGACGGGGAAAACGGGGGCCGAATCCGCGAATTCCAGGACGGCCTTTCCTGCGATGCCCTTCGTGGACAGGCCGAACTTGACGGCCGCCGAGACGGAGAGTCCCCGGAAGAAGGATCCCGAATAGCTCATCATGTCCACATAGGACGCCTCTCCCGAGACGGTCAACCGCGGGGTGATGCGGTAACCCGCGTCCGCTCCCAGTTTCCAGAACATGTTTCCGGTCCGGAAGGTCTCGACGCCACCCGAATAGGAGCCCATATAGACGCCGCCGCCCGCGGCGGCGCCGACCCTGAGCCGGGGCAGGGGGTGGAGGAAGAATCCGAGCCCGGCTCCCGCGGAGGCCAGGGTGATCGTCCGGTCCAGGGAACCGGCCGCGGGAGCCACGAAGTGTACGTCCAGTCCGGCGTAGGGCGCCAGGAAGCCCAGGTATTCCAGGCTGGCCTTGGCGGAGAATCCTCCGCCGAGGCCGAAGGTGTCCGCGTAGGCCAGAGGCACCAGGAAGCCGGGAGCGAGGTCGATCCTTAAATCCTGGGCCCCCGCGGGAAAGGCCAGCAGGGCGGCCAGGCAGAGAACGAGAGTCGATCTATGGGCTCGGTGAGGATATGGACTCGGACCGCGAGATTGTCGCCCTGGTTCCATTGGACGGGCTCCATGGAAAATCGCGGGATAGATATGTAATAGTATACCCCGGGCCGGGGTCTTTGCATACGAAATCCGTGACCCGGGACGTCCCGCGGTTTATTCCGGAAATCGTATGATCCAACGTGTTCCGGGGCCGCGATCCAGCTTCCAGGTTCCCCGGATCTGCTCGCAGAGGGATCGGATCAACTGGAAACCCAGGGTGGGGCTCCGTTCCGGATCGGAGCTCGGAGGCATGCCCGCTCCGTTGTCGGATACCTCCAGGACCACGAACCCGTCGGGATCCCGGGCAGCGCGGACCCCGATGCGGGGGGAAACGAAGCCGGAGGGGAAGGCGTACTTCAAGGAATTCGTGAGGATCTCGTTCAGGATGAGCCCGCAGGGAATCGCCTTGTCGATGTCGAGTTCGATGCGGTCCAGGCGGAGTTCGAGCTCCGGCTGGACGTATCCGACCGAGTAGGTGGACAAGAGCCAGCGGATGATCGTCTCACCGTACTCCGCCAGGTCGACATGGGCCAGGTCCCGGGAACGATAGAGAAGTTCGTGGATGCCCGCCATGACATGGATGCGGTTGATCGATTCCGTGAAAAGATGTGCATGGTCGGGCACGCTGGAGGACTTCAGGGACAGAAGGCTCATCACTACCTGGAGGTTGTTCTTGACCCGGTGGTGGATCTCCTTGAGGAGGATCTCCTTTTCCCGCAGGCTGGCCGCGGTTCTCTCGGCGGCCCGCTCGGATTCCGTCCGGTCCACGTAGGTGACCACGTAGCGGCCGGCGATCAGGGCGGCCCGGCCTTCCACGGTCCGGCAGGATCCGTCCTTGCAGGCGAGGCGGCCGCGGAAGGGGGCGACCGGCCGGGAACCGTCCGTCAGCATGCCTATATATTCCCCCCAGAAGGACTGGACCTCCGCCCGATAGGAGGGATCCGGGTAGATCTTCGTCCACCACTCCTCGGCGGTTCCGATGTCTTCCCGGGTCCAGCCGAAGAGCTCCGTGAACGTGCGGCTCATCATATCCAGACCGAGATCCTCCTTCAGCAGGATCACGGGTACCGGCAGGAAGTCCAGGGTGTCCAGGAGCCGGCGCTCGTTTTCCCTCAGCCGGGATTCCCTCTCCCCGATAGCCCTGCCCATGGTTCCCAGGTTCGCCGCCAGCAGGGAAAAATCCCGGAAGCCCTCGTACTCCAGGATGGAGTCCGTCCGTCCCTCGGCTATGTCCCGGGAGAACCGGACCAGCGCGGCTATGTCCCGGCGTACGAGCCGGACGCTGCCCAGGATGAGGGGCAGGGAAAGGATCGCGTATGCCGCCAGGACCAGGATCAGGGAGATCCGGAAGGCGCGGAGGGATGCGTATACCCGGGATGCCGGTTCCGAGACGACGACCGTCCAGCCCGAGGCGCCCGCGGCGGCGGCCCAGGACAGGAGATCCTCAGTGCCTCCGCGCCTCGTGACCACGGCGCTTCCAGCCCCGGACTTCCGGTCGCGGCCCCGGAACCAGGATTCCAGTGCCGCGATGTCATCCCGGCCGGACAAGGGGAGTTCCGAGTTGTGCGCCACGAAGGCTCCGCGGTCATCCACCACGTAGATGGACTTCGCATGGCTTCCCGGGAGGCCCGACAGAAAATCCCCCAGGAACCCGAGGTCGATGTATCCGATGGCGACGCCGTCCGGAAGGGGGCGTGCGAGCACGGCCGCGGGGGCGTACCGGGCGCCGGACACGAAGGGCCGGGATATGAAGTCCAATCCGGTACGGAAGGGAATCCTGAAGTAATCCCGGGTCGAGAAATCGAACCCCCCTTCGCCGGATCCCTCGGACGCCCGGGCTACCCTGCCCGCCGGGTCCGCGAACAGCACCGAGTCGAAGGCGGGGTAGGCCTCGCGCAGGAGGTCGACGCCCTCTCCGCGGAACTCCCGGGAACCCAGGAGCGAAAGGCCCGCGAAGTGGAGTTCCAGGAATCCCGAGATCTCGTGGGCTACGCTCGCGGCCAGCATGAGGTTCGATTCCTCGGCCCGCCGGGTCAGGTCGGCGCGTACGAATCGTTCCAGGGAGATGCCCACGATCGCGAGGGACGAGAGGACTACCGCGCTGAGCAAGGTGCCCAGGAACGATGTGACCCGGAACCTCTCCCGCACCGGTCAATCCTCTCTGTCCAGGACGACGAAGCGGCCTCCCACGATCCTCTTGAGGTAGAGGGGGCGCGAGGCGTCCCCGAACCCGTCCATCCGGATGGTCCCCAGGGTGCCGTCGAAGGATCGTATCCCTCCGAGGGCGCCTCGAAGCCGCTTCGGATCCCCCCGGGCGGCTTTCAATCCCTCGACCAGGAAGAGCAGGGAATCCCAGGTCTCCAGGGCTCCGTAGCCCGGATCGGAGCCGAAGACTTCCCGGTACTTCGCGGTCAAGGGGAAAGATTCCGCGCGGTCCAGGTCGACCTGGTGTACCAGGACGGCCCCCTCCACCGCGCTTCCCCCGTAGGTGATGACGTCGTCGTTTCCGGCCCAGCCGCTCAGGTAGACGGGTACCCGGACGCCGCGCAGGGCGAGACTCTGGGCGATCGTCCCGGAATCCAGGGAGCCGGCGACGATCATCACCGCGTCGAATCCGGGATCCGCGGCCAGATCCGCGATGCGTCCGTAATCGATCTCCTCGAGCCGGTTGTACAGGAGGACCTCCGCGAACCGTACCTTCGACGCGAGCCCCGCCCGGTAGGTCTCGTAATAGGGCCGGTTGTACGCCGCCGCCAGGAAGAGGATCCGGGAATGACCCGACTCGGCCATGCGGAGAGCCAGGACCTCCGGATCCCGCGCGGAGGTCATGATGGTGCGGAAGAAGTAATCGTCCTTTCCGGAAAGTTCTTCTGATGTGGAGGTCGGGCTGACCGCGGGGATGCCCGTCTCCTCGAGGGCGGGCAGGGCTTGGAGGGCTGAGGAGCTTGAGAAGAAGCCCAGGACGGCCGCCGCGCCCGCGGCTTTCAGGTCCCGTACCGTGTCCGGTGTCCTTGAATCGTCGCTTGCGAGGTCCCGGACGTCCAGCCGGAGCTTTCTGCCCGCGACGCCTCCCGCCGCGTTCAGTTCGTCGATGTACAGGAGGGCAGCGTCGCGCCCCTCGGTGCCCAGCATGTAGTCCATGCCGGACAGGCTGGCTACGAATCCGATTACCAGTTCTCCACGGGGCGAACAGGAGAAACTCAGGACCGCCAGGAGCAGGCATGCGATCCTCTGCGGCAGTCTACGCGCCATGGGGTACCATTCCTGATTCAAGAGTATAGCGGGTTCCCGGACCGCGCAAGGGGCCCTGTCCGCGTCCCCCGCAGGTCGGCGCGGAAGGAATCGTGCGCGGGGAGTCCGGCCTCGAAGGACACGGCGGAATCCGGTATACTCCCCGGGGCGCCGCCTCCGGGGACCGAAGGCCGGAAGCGGTCCCTGGAGGGAAGCCGATATGGATGTCTCCCGATTTGGAACGGTCGTCCGTCTGGCCGACGACTTCACCGCCTCCGCGGATCCCCGGCTGCGCTGGATGTGGGGCGAGGCGCTCCTCGGCTTCGCCCTGCTCGAACTGGACGCCGCCCTCGGCGAGGACCGGTACCTTCCCTTTCTTCGGGCCTTCGGGGACCACTGGGCGGCCCGGGATCCCCGGGTGGACCAGTCCGACACGGCCGCCCCGGGACTGGTGACCTACGGACTCCAGAAGAAACTCCCGGGACGGGGCTGCGAACTCCTGACCTTGAAAGTCCTGGACTATCTACGAAACGCCCCCCGGGTCCTGGACGACTCGCCCAACCACCTCGGATCCTCCCCGGAAGGCAGGTTCTACCCGAGGTCGATCTGGGTGGACTCTCTCATGATGCTGTCGGTGTTCCCTGCGGTCTATGGTTCCGAGACCGGAGACCGGGAACTCCTGGACTTCGCGGCCCGGCAGCCTCGGCTCTACGCGGCCCGCCTCCAGGATCCCGTGGACGGCCTGTGGAGGCACAGCTGGTGGGTGAGGGCGGCCCGGCCCCATCCCGCCGGCCGGATCTACTGGGCCCGGGGGAACGGCTGGGTCGTCGCC
>JBGSPT010000212.1:0-4715 GCA_041738475.1 Treponematales bacterium | reverse complement strand
TTGCCGTACCAGGTCGTGGTCGCCGACCTTGGCAAGGACGTCCGCTTGGGAGATGGTGCCGGGCTCGGCAAAAAAAGTATGCGCGAACAAGATTCCGCACAGCAGGAGTATAGGACGTTTTTGCATTCTTCCCTCCGTTGTATATGGAATTTAATATATATGATTCCAAATACAAAGCGTAATCGTATCGTCCTGTCCGCAGGGAAGAGTCTTTGAGTGAAGTGGAACTTGCGCTCGAAGAGAATACGGAGCGATTGCGCTACGGCCCGGGCAACTCCAGGACAAAGCGAGTTCCCCGCCCCCTTTCCAGTCTCAGGGTTCCCCCGAGCTGTCCGGAAAGGATGCCGCAGAGCTGAAGCCCGAAGCCGGCGGGGGCGTCGAGGTCGAAGGATGCCGGCAGGCCCGGACCGTCATCCTCGTAGGTTACTCTCAGGATCGCGCCGTCCCGGAGTGCCGTGAGGGTGATCCGGCCTTCCGGGCGGCCTTGGAAGGCGTACTTCATCGAGTTCGTGACCAGCTCGTTCAGGATGATGCCCAGGGGTGTCAGGGTGCGGGCGGGAAGGGAGATATCCTCGATCCGGAGGTCCGCCCGGACCTCCGCCTCGGTCCGGAAGGTATCCTTGACCCTGCCCACGATCTCGGTAAGGAAGGCCCGCATGTTCATCTCCCGGAAGTTCTCGGACCGATACACGCGGTCGTAGAGCAGGGACATGTTCTTGATCCGGACCGCCGCGTCCTGCAGGATCCGCCGGTTTTCCGGATCCCCCTGACGCCCCGCCTGCAGAGACAGCAGGCTGTGGATGAGGCCCATGTTGTTCTTCACACGATGGTGGGTCTCCCGAAGGAGGAGTTCCTTCTCCTTGAGGAGACTGCGGACCGTTTCCTCCGCCCGCTTCCGCTCCGTGATGTCCAGGGCCGCGAAGGTGACGCCCCGGGACAGGTCGCCGGGATACAGGGGGGCGGAGGCCAGGAAGATCTCCATGGCCTTCCCCTCCTTGGTCCGCCAGACCGTCTCCGCGGTCCCGTATCCCCGCTCCTCCATCTCCCGATACTTCTCCCGGCCTACCCGCTCGTACTCCTCCGGGTCCGCGTAGAACAGCGAGATGCTCCGGCCCGCCAGTTCCTCCCGGGAATACCCGGTCATCTCGCAAAGCTTTTCGTTGACCTCCCGGATGATCCGGCCGGGCAGTTGTACGACCCCGATTCCGGCGGGCACGGCCTTGAGGATGCTGGCAAGGCGGTCCTCCATCCGCTTCTGCTCCGTCATGTCCCGGCCCAGGATCAAGGCCGCCGGACGGTCGTCGTACTCGATGGGGATGGAAGTGGATTCCGACAACAGCTTCGATCCGTCCTTCCTCAGGATGTACATCTCGACGGGCTCGTTCGGGAGGCCGGCGGCGACGCGTTCCATGCGTTCCCGGATGCAGGGTCTGGATTCTTCGGCTATGGTTTCGACCGCGGATGTGCCGACCAGGTCTTCCGGGTTTTCATACCCGAGAAGACGGGCTCCGCAGGGATTCGCGAACACGTAGCACCCGTCCTGCAGGACCAGGATGGAAACCGGAGCGGAGCGGAGCAGGAGGTCGAACTGGGATCGGCTGCGCTCCAGGTCCGCCCGGATCCGAAGTTCCTCGGTGATGTCCTGCACGTGGGTCACGAAGTGCAGGGGCTTCCCGGCGGAATCCCGTAGAAGGACGACGCTCAGGTCCGCCCAGATGGCCCGGCCGTCCTTGTGGATGTATCTCTTCTGGAACCGAGCCCGATCCGACTCCCCGTTCCGCAGAGCCATCATTTGATTCCGGCTCGATTCCACGTCGTCGGGATGGGTCAGGGCCGAGAAATCCACGGTCGCGAGTTCCTCCGGCGCGTACCCCAGCATTGCGCAGAATTCCTGGTTCACCCGGAGGAGCTTCCCTTCCGGGGACGTGAGGACCATGCCCACCGCCACGCTCTCGAAGGCGGTCCGGAACTTGGCCTCGCTCTCCCAGAGGCGGAATGCCATGCGGATGGAGGCGGCCAGCACCGTTTCCCCGGAGTTCTTGACGATGTAGCCGTAGGAGGTGATGTCCTCGGTCTTCTCCACGACCTCGGGCTCGGTGTGGGCGGAGTGGAACACCAGGGGGAGGTCCCGGATGCGAAGGATGCGCCGGGCGGCCTCGGCGCCGTCGATCCCGGGACCCAGGTCGATATCCATGAGCACCAGATCGATGCCCGGATCGGTCTCGACGGCCGCGACTGCCCGTTCACCGGTCGGGGCCGTCCGGACGGCGAACCCGAACCTCTGCAGGGTCCGGGACGTCGCAGCCGCGATGAGGGCCTCGTCCTCGACCAGGAGGATCGTCTTGCTATCCGTGTTTTTCATGCGCCCTCCGGAATCGGAATTTCCGATCTCCATGAAAGCTCGGACGAACCAGACCCCCGTTGTATCCGAAAAAAAGTATAGT
Organism: Treponematales bacterium; assembly: GCA_041738475.1. GTDB lineage: Bacteria > Spirochaetota > Spirochaetia > Treponematales > UBA12059 > JAAYUR01. The sequence continues at coordinate 2,271 of JBGSPT010000212.1, read as the reverse complement.
CGGCACCGTCCGGGTAAACAAACCGGACGGCGCCGGACCGTCCATGGGGTTACTTCCCGTATTTTTCCGCGAACGCCAACACGGCATCCCGGAAGCAGTTTTCCGGCGGTCGTACCAGGCCGGCTCCGACCATGCCGATCCCGGGCTCCCTGTGGGCGATGCCGGTGTTGATGGCCGGGAGGATCCCCGTCTCCACCACCTTGCACACGTCGATACCCGTGGGGGTGCCCCGGAAGTCCAGGGCCGGGATGCGGTAGGCGTCGTTCTCCCCGACGGTGATCTCGTACATCCTTCGGGTCACGTTCAGGGCGTCCTCCGGGGTCCCGCCGACGAACTTGACGATCGCCGGGGCCGCGGCCATGGCGAAGCCCCCGATGCCGGAAGTCTCGGTGATCACCGAGTCTCCGATGTCCCGGGCCGCGTCGGCGGCCGAGAAGCCCGGGAGGTAGAGGCCTTCCACCACGCTGGCGGGGCCGGTAAACCACCGCTCCCCCAGGCCCGAGACCCGGATGCCGAACTCCGTGCCGTTCCGGGCCATGGTGGCTATGACCGAGGAAGCCTCGATGCCCAGGGCCGCGTCCACTGTGCACTTGGCGGAGGGCATGGTCAGGTTCAGGAAGAAGTGGTCGTTCCCGTTCAGGAAGGCGAAGACCTTGGAGATGTCCTCCCTCGGCTCGTCCAGGAGGGCCAGGTGGGGTGCGAGCTCCCGGATCACCAGGCTCGTGCCCGCGCGGTTGCGGTTGTGCCCCTCGTCCCCCATCTGGAGTACCTGGGCGACGAGGCTCTTCATGTCGATGGGGCCCCGCAGGGCCAGGGCCTTGGCCAGGATGGGAGCCAGCCGCTCCGCCATCCATCGCAGGCGGTCCAGAACCTCCTGGGAATAGGCTCCGTACCGGAGAACCTTCCCGAGCCCCTCGTTCAGGGTGCAGTAGGCCTTGTTGCCGAAGGCCTGGTTCTCCACGATCCACACGGGCATGCTAGCGGTCATCACCCCCGCCATGGGACCCACCGCGGAGTGGTGGTGGCAGGGTTCGAAGCGGATCTTCCCGGAGGCGGCCATCGCTTGCGCCTCCTCCGGCGTGGAGGCGAGCCCCTCATAGAGGAGGCCCCCGATCACTGCGCCCCGCAGGGGACCGGCCATGTCCTTCCAGGCCACCGGAGGCCCCGCGTGGAGGATCAGATCCCGGGCCATGCCCGGCACGGTGTCCAGGGCCGTACCGATCCCGGTCAGGACGGGCTTGCCCGCCAGGATCCGGGCCAGGGCCTGGGCGTTGGCCTCGGCCACCCGGGGGTTCCGGGCGATCGCGTCCAGAGCCTCGATTACGTCCTTCCGGCCCCCCGCGGGGGGCTTCCAGTCCACCTGGACCGTCGGTACGCCCAGGGCGGCCAGGGTCTCAGCGAAGCCTTCCAGGCCCAGGTTGACGACCGCCAGGTCTCCGGAAAAGAGGTCCAGGACGGGTTTCGGGTTCATCGGTTCGGCGCTCATCGGGCGGCCCCCTTCTGGAGTATTCGCGCGGCCAGGCGCGCGGCCTGGCGGTTGGAGGGCATGACCACGGCCCCCGCTGCCTCGAGCTTCCTCCGCTGGTCCTCCAGGCCCTGGAAGTCCGAGGGGGTCCCGGTCACCGAAGCCACGACGGACAGCCTGCCTCCCCGAGCCTTGACCTTGGCCTGGGCGGCTTCCAGGCGGGGCGCCAGGGCGCCCGCGGGATCCGGGTGGGAGCCGTAGCCCAGCACCAGGTCCAAAAGGACGACCGCCGCCGTGGGATCCTCGGCCTCCTTGTCAAGGCGGTCCGTCCGGGTGGAGGGATCGATCATGGGGTGAGGCCGCCCGACGGTGAAGACGTCGTCCCCCAGGTCCACGATCGTGTGGCCCCTGGAGACCTGGGGGTCCGGGGGCACCAGGGCGGGGTCCGTCTGGTTGTTCGACCAGACCGGCCCCAGGAGGGGCTGGAGGAGGAAGAGGGCCTCGTCAGCCAGGGTCCCGCCGGTATACAGGCCCCGGAGATGCTTCTGGGCCGGGGCGAAGCCCGAGGCCTCCCGCTCGACGATCCGCTCGATATCGGCCTCCGGCAGGTCCCAGTCCACGGGACTATACGGCTCCCCCCGGGCCAGGGCCGCGGCCCGGCGGGCGCAGTCCTCCAGGTCCGAGGCGATGTGGATGTTTGCGGCCGGCTTGCCGAGGACCGCGGGATCCTTGAGTCCCAGGAAGTGGACGACGCAGGGCTTGCCCGACCGGCTCAGGGCGTCCATCACCGCCCGGGCCGTGTCCGG
>JBGSPT010000173.1:0-12350 GCA_041738475.1 Treponematales bacterium | reverse complement strand
CGCGGCGAGGCGCTCGCGCCTCGCGCTCCGTGCCGCGAAACCGTGCGATGCACGGTTTCGCGCTAGCGTTTGCCCTGGTCGTAGGGCTCCCCCGCGGCCCGGGGCGCCTGGCTGCTCTTGGAGAACAGGACCAGGGCGATCAGGGTGACCACGTAGGGGAAGGCCTTCAGAAGGAGCCCCGGTATCCGGGAGAACTGGGGTATCACCTGGGACACGTTGGCGATGGTGGCCGCGAATCCGAAGAAGGCCGTGGCCCCCAGGATGCCCAGGGGTTTCCACTGGCCGAAGATCAGGGCCGCCAGGGCCAGGAACCCGAGCCCCGCCACGCTGCCGTTGAACTCCCCGGAATAGGTCACCAGGATGATCCCTCCCGCCAAGCCCGCCAGGGCTCCGGACAGGGACACCGCGATGTAGCGCATCCGGTACACGTTGATCCCCGCCGCGTCGGCCGTCTGGGGATGCTCCCCGCAGGCCCGGAGGCGCAGGCCGAAGGGGGTCTTGTAGATGACGAACCAGGCGGCGGCCAAGATTGCGGCCATCAGCCAGGTGGTGGCGTAGGTTTTCGTGAACAACAGGGCGCCCAGGACCGGGATGTCCGAGAGGACCGGGATGTCCGAGGGGATGAAGCCCAGGACGATGCGGACGTTGCCGGATCCGGTCATGGTCCGGGCCAGGAACACGGTCAGGGAACCGGCGATCATGTTGATCGCGGTGCCGCTGATGACCTGATTGGCCTTGAGGCTGACGCTGGCGAAGGCGTGTAGGAGGGAGAAGAGCGCCCCTACCACTACGGCGGCCCCCAGGCCCGCCCAGAGGGCACCGGGATGCCCGGGGCCTAGGATCGACTCCATCCGGCTGGCGGTCACGGCGCAGGTAAAGGAGCCGGAGACCATCAGCCCCTCGAGGCCTATGTTCACCACCCCCGAACGCTCGCTGAACAGGCCCCCCAGGGAAGCGGCCAGGAGGGGCACCGTAAAGGCTACCGCGTAGGGAAAGATCAGCGCGAGGGTCTGCATCCTAGGCCTCCTTGCTCCGGCTCCGGGTGAGCCGCTCCCACAGGCGGGTGAAGAGCACGCCGGTAGCGGCGAAGTAGATGATGATGGCGATGATGGTGTCCCCGATCTCCGGGGGCACCTTGGTCATGGCGTTCATGAAGCCTTTTCCGGAGTGGAGGATCCCGAAGAACACCGAGGAGGCAGCCACTCCCCAGGGGCTGTTGGCCCCCAGGAGGGCCACGGCTATCCCGTCGAAGCCGGCTGCGGGAAGCACGCCGATCTGCATGTTCACCGCGTAGCCCAGGTAGTAGGTGGCGCCCGCCAGGCCCGCGAGGGATCCGGATATGCCTAGGGAGGCGATGATGTTCCGGGGAACATGGATGCCCGCGTATTCAGCGGCGTGACGGTTGAAGCCCACCGCCTTGAGTTCGAAGCCAAGGGTGGTCTTGTCCAGGATGATCGCGATGACGATCACCGCGGCCGCGGCCAGAAAGATGCCCAGGTTGATGTAGGAGCCCCGGAAGATGTTCGTGAGCCACTCGGCCCGGAAGGACGCCAGGGCGGGTATGCGCCGGGACTCGGTTTCCAGGAAGGTGCCCTTGAAGTAGGCCGGGATCGTGTAGTACACGGTCCAGTAGGCGATCCAGTTCATCATGATGGTCGCCACCACCTCGTGGACGTTGAACTTGGCCTTCAGGAAACCCGGGATCGCGGCCCAGAGGGCCCCCGCCGCGGCCGCGGCCAGGACGATCAGGGGCAGGAGGATCATTCTGGGCATCTGGACGGACAGTCCGATGGCCGTGGCCGTGAGCCCTCCCATGAGCATCTGGCCGGAGGCCCCGATGTTGAACAGGCCGGTCTTGAAGGAAAAGGCCACGGCCAGGCCGGTGAAGATCAGGGTCGTCGCGGAGGCCAGGGTGTTGCCGATCCGCTCCAGGTTCATGAGCCCGCCGCGGAAGAGGTAGTAGAAACCCGCCAGCGGATTGGACCCGGACAGGGCCATGAATATCGCGCCGGCGACGAGACCCAGGATCGTGGCGGCCAAGGCGGTGAACAGACTCTTGTAACGGCTCATTCCTTCCCTCCCGCGCCCGCGATCCCGGCCATCATGAGGCCGATCTCGCTCTCGTTGGTCTCCTTGGGCAGCTTGACCCCCGTGAGCTCCCCGTGGCTGATGACCGCGATGCGGTCCGAGAGGTCCAGGATCTCGTCCAGCTCCAACGAGACCAGGAGCACCGCCTTGCCGTTGTTCCGCTGTTCCACCAGCCGCTTGTGGATGTACTCGATGGAACCCACGTCCAGACCCCGGGTGGGCTGGACCGCCAGGAGGAGGTCGGGGTCGTGGGCGATCTCCCGGCCCACGATGGCCTTCTGCTGGTTTCCCCCCGAGAGGGTGCGTCCCACCGACAGGGCGCCCTGGCCGGATCGGACGTCGAAATCCCGGATCAGCTTGTCCGCATGCTCCCGGATCGCCTTGCGGTTGAGGAAACCCTTCCGGGAATAGGGTTCCTGGCCGTAGATCTCCAGGACGAAGTTGTCTTCCATGGTGTAGTCCAGTACCAGTCCCCGCTTCTGCCGGTCCTCGGGGATGTGGGCCATACCGGCCATCACCCGGGAATGGATGTCGTCGTGGGTGATGTCCCGGCCCTTGAAGAGGATAGAGCCGGATTCCACCTTGCGCAGTCCGGTGAGTGCCTCTACCAGTTCGGTCTGGCCGTTGCCGTCCACCCCCGCCAGGCCCAGGATCTCCCCCCGGTGCACGTCCAGACAGAAGTTCTTCAGGGCCTGGGTCTTCCGGCTGGACAGGACGTTCAGGTTGCGGATCGAGAGGACCGCCTCACCCCGTTCCTGGTCCCGCTTGTCCACCTTGAAGTTCACGGTGCGGCCCACCATCATCTCCGCCATCCGGGACTCCGCCACATCCACGACGTCCACGGTGTCGATGACCTTGCCGCGCCGGATGATAGTGCAGCGGTTCGCGATGGCCTTGATCTCCTTCAGCTTGTGGGTGATCAGGAGGATGGATTTTCCCTCTTTGAGCAGGTTCCGCATGATCTGCATGAGGTCTTCGATCTCCTGGGGTGTGAGCACCGCGGTGGGCTCGTCGAAGATGAGCACCTCGGCGTTTCGGTAGAGCATCTTGATGATCTCCACCCGCTGCTGCATCCCCACGGAGATGTCCTCGATCTTGGCGTCGGGGTCCACGTTAAGGCCGTACTGCACGGACAGGGCCTTGATGCGCTTGGCCGCGTCCCGGGTCTGCAGCATGGGTCCCACGGTGGGTTCCATACCCAGGATGATGTTCTCGGTCACGGTAAAGTTGTGCACCAGCTTGAAGTGCTGATGCACCATGCCGATCCCCAGGGCGTTGGCCACGTTGGGGTTGTGGATGGAGACTTCCTTCCCCCGGACCTTGATGATCCCGGAGTCCGGGCGGTACAGCCCGAAGAGGATGCTCATCAGGGTGGACTTGCCCGCCCCGTTCTCGCCCAGGAGGGCGTGGATCTCGCCTTTCCGGAGCTGGACGGTGATGTCGTCGTTGGCGCGTATTCCCGGGAAGTCCTTGGTGATGTTCAGCATCTCGACGATGTATTCCATGCCCCCTCCTCAGAGCGAGCCGGGGAGGGGAGCCTCCTCGGCGCGATGCCGTCCGCGTATCGCCGCGGGGTTTCGGTGATGCAGTATAATCCGGTCCCGCGGGGATCGACAAGAAAAAAGGGCCGCGGCCTTGGCGGCCGCGGCCCGTAGGTGCCGTTCGCGGGCGATCTTACTTGATGAAGGTGCCCTGGTCGGCGGGAACCGTGATGGTCCCGTTCTGCATGAGCTTGAAGACCTCCGCGACCTTGGCCTGGACCTCGGCAGAGAGGTTGGGGTTCTTGGCGGGGATTCCTACGCCGTTGTTCTTGGCGTCGAAGACCAGGGTCTTCCCGCCCGGGAAGGCTCCGTCGAGCTCGGCTTTGATCATGTCGAAGGCGGCGACGTCGATGCCCTTCATGGCGCTGGTCAGGATGATGGACTTGTCGCCCGAGTAGATGCCCTCGGCGTACTGGTCGACGTCCACGCCCACGATCCAGGCGGTCTTGCCCGCGGTGGCCCGGGCCTTGGCCTCGTTGATGGCGCCCACGCCAACTCCGCCGGCTGCGGCGAAGATCACGTTGACTCCCTTGTCGTACATGGAGGCTGCGATCTGCTGGCCCGCGGCCACGTTGTCGAAGGAGCCCTGGTAGATCACGTTCTCGGCCTTCATGGTGACGTTGGTGCCCAGGTTCTTGTTCGCGTAGTCCACGCCGCGCTGGAAGCCCCAGTTGAACTTTTGGACCGGGGGGATCTCCATGCCGCCGATGAACCCGAAGGATCCGGTTTTCATCTGGAGCGCCGCGGCGACGCCGGCCACGAAGCCGGACTCGTGCTCGGCGAAGAAGATGGACACGGTGTTCGGACCCACCATTGTCTTGTAGTCCCCGGCATGGGGGCTGCCGTCGATCAGGACGAACTTGGCGTCCGCGTACTTGGTCTGGGCCTGGAAGATGGAGGTTTCGAACTTGAAGCCCGGAGTAACCACGAACTTGTAGCCCGCGTCGTAGAGGTTGCCGATTTCCTTGAGGTAGTCCGCCTCGGTGGTGCCCGAAGGCTTCAGGTACTTGGTGTCGAGCTTGAACTCGGAACCGGCCCGGAGCACGCCTTCCCAGGTACCCTGGTTGAAGGACTTGTCGTCGATGGTGCCGGCGTCGGTCACCATGCCGACCTTCAGGGACTTCATGGGAGCCGGAGCTTCCTTCTTGGCGCAGCCGGCTACGGCCAGGACCAGCAAGAGGCCGATGAGGACGACGGAAATCTTGGATTTCATGAGAGTTTCCTTCACATTTAGGACATTACGGACGCACAAGGCTTCCGTCCTGGGCGTTGTGCCGCCGGCTGTATCCGCGAGCCGACCGCGCAATACCGGGGTCTCAAATCATACAACACCGAAACCATGTGCACAAGAGGAAGGGTAAATTCACGGAACCTGCGGAATCCCGGGGCGTCCCGTACGGGCTGTCGGAACGGCTCCTGAGCCTCGGCGGTCCGCTAGAATTCCGCTTCCACCCGGTCGCTCCGGGCGTCCGACACGTACCGTACGTGCAGGGTCAGGAAGGCCACCATGACGAGGCCCAGCCCTCTCCATCGGCCGTCCTCGATGTCGTAGCCCACCCGGGGATTCCTCCCGCCCCGGGCGAAGGCGCGGAATCGCTCGGACCGGAAGGAGAACGCCAGCCGGGCGCCTCCCGCACGGAAGCTGAGGGTAGCCCGGATGACGTTCCCTTCCAGGGGGCCCGAGTGGCGGATGAGGTTGTCCAGGATCTCCAGGCCCGCCAGGCGGATGCGATCCCGGAGCCGGGAATCCGGAACGGCCGCCCGGTCCAGCCAATCCTCGAAGGCGGGGATCGCCTCCCGGTTTCCGGGAAGCCGGATCAAGACGCGGCGGATGGAGGGCGGGGCGGCCATCTCGGGGGTCCGGAGAGACCCGGGCCGCTCAGGCCAGACCCTTCAGGGACTGGACGACGGGGAAGCGGTCCGAGAAACCCGTGGACTCGATGGCCAGCCGCACGATCTCCGAAGGCTTCAGGATCCAGATCTTCCGGTCCGAACCCTCGGCGTCCTCCATGGCCGCCATGAGGACTCCCAGACCCGCGGAGGTCAGGGTGCTCACCTTTTCCATGTCCAGGGCAATGTCGGATTTCTTGACGGCCCTGTACACCTTTTCCTGGAATTCCGTAAAGGTATAGCTGTTCACGGGGCCGGTTATCCGGAGCACCCCCAGGCCGCCTTCCTGGTATTCCTCGATCGTCAGCTGATTCATCCTTCGCTCCTGGCTTTCGTGTCGTATTTCATCGCGAAGACGGTGATGTCGTCCTCCATGCGGTTGTCCGTGTAGGCCAGCAGGTCCCCGAGGAGACCCTCCACGAGTTCTTTTGCCGGGGCCTGCCGATGGGCGCCGAAGGAGCGCTGGAGGCGCTCCTTGCCGTACCGCTCGCCCCGGAGACTTTCGGATTCCAGGATCCCGTCCGTGGAGATCACCAGGACCGAATCCTTCACGAGGGGAACCCTGCGTAGCTTGAGGTAGGGCCGGACATCCCGCACGAAGCCCAGGACCCGGCCGTCCCCCTGGATCTCTATGACGGTGTTGAAGGCCGGGGAGTACATGTACATGACGGGGATCCCGCAGTTGATGAAGAAGAGGGTATCCTTCTCGAAATCGAAGTACCCGAAGACCCCGGCGAAGAAGGTGCCCTTCGGAAGGTTTTCCTTGATGAAGGCGTTGGCGCGCTCGGCGATCCGGAGGAAGTCTTTCTCTTCCTTTAAGAAGTTCCGGACCATGGTCTTCAGGATGAGCATGGACATGGAGGCGTTGAGCCCCTTGCCGGAGACGTCCCCCACGACGAAGAAGTACCGGTCCTTGCCGAAGGACACGAAGTCGATAAAATCGCCCCCAAGTTTCCGGGTGGACCGGGCTATGAAGTGGGCGTCCGCCTTGGGATGGTCGATGCGGTCCACGTTTTCCTGGATGGACTCGATGACCTGGCTGGAAAAGGCGATCTCCCGGTCCACGGTGCTCAGGATGGATTCCCGGGCGATGTTCTTCACGTAATAGAGGACCACGAAGAGCTTTCCGTAGACCGCCCGGAAGGTCTCGTAGTCGTAGGCGGTATAGTCGCCTCCCGAGAGCCTGGCCCCCAGGGCGAAGATCCCCAGAGTCTGCCGGCCTTCCCGCACCACGATCAAGGCCTCGGCGCGGAGGGAGTCGTAGATCTCCAGGAGATCCTTCTTGACCGAGGCGTAGGAGCGGTTGGCGATGACGTCCGTCTTGAGGAGCACGGTGATGCCCCGCTCCGTAAGGTCCGCGAGGGCCGGCGAATCGCCCTGCAGGACGAGACCCGCCCCGGAGGTCGAATAGACGGACCGGAGTTCGCCGTCGTCGTCCGCGGCCAGCACCGTGAAGTCGGAAAAGCCCAGGGGGCCCGAGAGAATCCCGTGGACCTCCTTCAGGACCGCGTCCCGGCCGCCCGCCAGGTCCACGTGGGCCAGTTCGCTCTGGAGATCCTCCCGGTACCGCCTGCGGCCCGCGATGGAGTCCAGGTACCGGTTCACGAAGGCCCCGGCGAGACGGGCTCCCAGGATGAAGCAGAAGAGGGCCCCCAGGAACGAGACCAGGGGATAGCCGCGGATCATCAGGAAAACGGATACCGCGGCGCCGACGGGCGCCCCCGCGAGGACCGTGAGGACCATGTAGGAGACCAGACGTCGGCCGACCTCCTTCCAGGCGAAGATTCGGGTGATTGAAACGGCGTAGTAGAACCCCGTCCCGAGCACCAGGGGGCTCAAGGTGGAGACCATGTACAGGGCTCCGATCCGGCTTACCTGGGGAAGGCGGATGGCCGTCAGGTATCCCAGGACGATGCTGGACGCGATCCCCAGGGCGAGTATCAGGCTCTGCTGCTGGAAGATGCGGCTCCGCATGGCCAGACTTCGGAGCAGGAGGATGACGGCTCCCAGGAAGCCCAGTCCGGCCGCTCCCATCGTGACCGCGCCGTACAGGGGGCCTTCCTGACGCAGGAAATCCAGGTTCACCCGCTCCACGTGGATCACATACAGGGGCGTGCCGAGGTTGAGGGCCAGGATGCCCAGGACGGCGGCGGCGGCCGCCAGGTCCGCGGCCCGGTTCCTGGATTCGTAGGGGAAGTTCATGCAGACCCGGAACAGGACGATGTACCCCGCGGCGGCCGCGGCGGCCGCGAGGCGGGTGAAGAAAAGGGGTACGCTCTGGCCCTCGGTATAGGGCTGGGCGGCCAGGTAGGCTATGCCCAGGGAGAGGGTGAATACCGAGAAACACAGGGCGATCGCCAGGAAGTACCGGCTCCAGGCGGTGTCCCGGATACGGGTCCGCGCCCGGGACCAGAGGGCCAGGAGCACCGGGGGCGCCAGGAAGGCGAAAATCGTCAGTCCCATAGTCTACCCACCTTGGCGGCCAGGATTGTGATGTCGTCCCGAAGCTGCCGGCCCTCCACGTAGGAATAGGCGAATCCCGCGAGGCTTTCCACGATGGTTCCCGCGGTTTCCTTGGAGCTCTGCTGGAGCAGGCGCTCGAAGGCCGCGGATTCTCCCAGCTGTTCCCCGCCCCGGTTTTCCAGCTCCAGAAGGCCGTCGGAGGCAAGCAGGATCACGTCGTCCGTCCGCAGGGGCATCTCCTCCACCTCCGCCTCCCCGATGGGAAGGAGCCCCAGCAGGCTCATCGTGGATTCCAGCCTCTTGGGTTTGGCTCCCAGGGCCGTCTGGGAGATCACGATGGGATCCGACATGGAGGCGTTCACGTACCGCAGGATCTTTTCCCCCGTGTCCACGAGGCCCAGGAAGATCACCGTGTACTTGTCCTCGAAGCGCATGGCCCGGACGGCCTCGTCCACGCTCCGGATCAGGGCCGGCAGGTCCGTCTTGTCCGGGGCCACCCGGATCGTGTTCACGATGATCCCCATGATCAAGGCCGCTGCAAGGCCCTTGCCGGAAACGTCCCCCACCACCAGGAGGGTGCGGCGGTAATCGACGGGGATGACGTCGTAGTAATCGCCGGAGACGTTCACCAGGGGTCGGTAGTACGCGGCCGTCTCCAGCTTGGCCAGCTTGGGCATTTCCTTGGGCAGGAAGGATCTCTGGGTCTCGGCGATCAGGGACCATTCCTTCGAGAGATTGGCTATGTTGAACAGTCGGGCTACGGTGATGATGCGGTCGAAGTACAGCTGGAGCTCGCCGTGGAGGAGCCGGAAGGCCTCCAGCTCCACGGAGCCCGCCGTCCGGGTGAACACGAACAGGTGGTAGCCCTTGCAAACGCTGAGGTATCCCCGGCAGCCGGCGTTGGAGGGGTGCAGGCCGAAATCGTCGGAGAGGAAGGCGAATCCCTCGGACCATTCCCGGAAGTTCCGGTGCAGGGTGGCCAGGGTTTCGGGATCATTGGCCAGGGTGGAGGGGCTGGCGTAGATCGTCTCCCAGGTCGCGCTTTTAAGCAGGAGGATGCTGGCGTCCGCCCTCATCTCCAGGCAGTCCCGGGCGGCTTCCACGAGGTCCGCGACGGTGAAGGCCACCCGGAGACGTTCCACGAACTCCATGACCAGGCGGGTCTCGGTCCTGTCGAAGTGCCGTTTCCGGAGATCCCGGTCCAGGGTCCGCAGCAGGGCGTCCCGGATGAGGAAGAGGACCACGAAGGACCCGGCCCCGAGAAGGGTCGAGGTGAGGAAGGGCATGCCCGCCGCCGCGAAGACCAGGATCGCCGCGAAGGCCGCGGCGAAGGAGAGCGTGCTCGTCCATCCGGCTAATCGCAGGGCTCGTTGCAGGACCATTGAAGGCCTCCTTGGGCGCGGCCGTCACGGCCTGGGGTCGATGATGGTTCGGATGAAGGACAGCAGGACCGTCAGGGCGTTCTCGTTCGCCCCGCCCTCGGGTATGATGATGTCCGCGAAGCGCTTCGTGGGCTCGATGAACTCGAAGTGCCCCGGCCGCACGACGTTCAGGTACTGTTCTATAACGGAGTCCACCGTCCGTCCCCGCTCCTTGATGTCCCGGCTCAGTCGACGGATGAACCGTATGTCGTCCGGGGTATCCACGAAGATCTTGAGGTCGATCAGGTCTCGTATTCTCTTATCGGTAAAAACCATTATCCCCTCGAAGATAACCAGGTTCCGCGGGGATACCTTGATGGTGTGTTCCGCCCTGCGGTGGTGGACGAAGTCGTAGGTGGGCATCTCCACCGGCCGCATCGCCTTGAGCTCCCGGAGGTGCGCGGAAAGCAGTTCGTTGTCGAAGGCCTCGGGATGGTCGAAGTTGAATGCCGTGATGTTGGAGTTGGAAATGTACTCCGCGGACTTGTAGTAGTTGTCCTGGGGAATGAAGACGAAGTCCGACACGACCTCGGAGATCTTCCGCACGATCGTGGTCTTTCCCGCCCCGGAGCCCCCGCAGATGCCGATGATCATCGCCGTGCCCATGATGGGCCAGGATACCACCGCCTTCGGGCAACCGCAACGGGCGTCTTCCGATATAAGCTCTGATCCAAGAACCCGGACAGGATGAACAGGATGATAAATACGATTAAAAAAATAAGAATAGTATATTAGTACGGTTCCTGTTCATCCTCTCTCTATCCTGTCCATCCTGTCGGTATTATCCGGAAACCGGATCCGGCCAGCGGTTGCGGAAGGCGACTTTTTCCAGGGGCTCCCTCTGGCGGGGGCCGGTTTCCCGCTCCTTTTGCCAGTCCGTCAAAAGGTCGTCGGAGCCCTTCTTCCCGACGATGACCAGGGTCTGCACCACGTAATCCTCGGGTATGCCCAGGGCCTTCCGCACCTTTCCGGGGGCGTATCCTGCGATGGGGTGGGCCACCAGGCCCTCGTGGGCGGCCTGGAGGACCAGGCTCATGACAGCCAGGCCCAGGTCGAAGGGGGCGTAGTCCCGGCCCTCGTCCAGGCGGCAGTCCAGGGAGGGTTTCTGCGCCGCCGCCACGATGAGGGGGGCGCGGGTCGCCCACTTGTTGCCCTCCGACAGGGCGGAGCGGACGCCTTCCAAGGCGTCCCCGGAGACCGCCACGAAGCGCCAGCTTTGTTTGTTGAAGCAGGAGGGGGCGTTGTGGGCCGCCGCTAGGAGCCTGTCGATCTGGTCCTCCGGCAGGGGATCCGGGGACAGGGCCCGGTAGGCTCGGCGTTCCTCGATTTCCTTCATCAGGGTCATGAAAGGCCTCCCGCGTTCGTATCGAAAAATATGCTGTTTTTAATATACACATCCGACGGGGGCTTCGGCAAAACGGTCCCGTGGATCTTGGCCCGGTTTTGTCGACCAAATGCCGGGATTGCCGCATTGCGGGATCCCCGGATCCGCCGCACCTTGGATCTTAGAAAGACGCGTCCGGCGGTCCGGACGCGGCCGTTCCCGGCCGGGTCGCAAGCCGGCCGGATTCCCATCTAGGAGGAACCTATGAAACGTTTCGCCTCGGCGATCCTCATCCTGACCCTGGTTCTGCCCGTTTTAGCCCAGGCTCCGGCGGTTCCGGAGCTCAAGGGCAAGTCCGTGGAGCTGACGATTTGGACCCATGAGGATCCCGCCAGGACCGCCCTGGAAAAGCGCCTGATCGCGGAGTTCTCGGCGGCCAATCCAGGGGTCAAGGTCAATTACGTTACCTATCCCTCGTCCAAGATCAAGGACATCGTGGTGGCCGGATTCTCCGCCAACCAGGGCCCGGACATCTTCAACCTGGAGATCTTCGACGAGTACCAATTCATCGTGAACGGCCGGGTGGCGCCCGTGGACCTCAAGGCCGCGGGTTACAAGAACGTACGGGACCTTCAGGCCAAGTACCTGCCCGGCATGCTCGACCCCGTGACCGAGGGCGGCAAGGTCTACGGACTGCCCCTGGAGCTGACCAACTGGTGCATCTACCTGAACAAGAAGATCTTCCGGGACGCCGGCCTCGACCCGGACAAGGACTGGCCCAAGACTTGGGAGGACGTGGTCGCGGTCTCCGAGAAGATCGTGAAGAGGGACGGCCAAATCATCACCCGCAGGGGCTTCGACTTCCGCTACGGATACTACCTGACCTCGGTGCTCCCCATGGTGGAGCAGCTGGGCGGGGAGCTCATCTCCAAGGACGGCAAGAAGGCGATCGTGGGGGACGCCGCGTGGCTCAAGGTGCTGACGTATTTCCGGGACTTCGGCCCGAACGGCAAGAACCTCGGATCCCCGACCTATACGGACGCCCGGCGCCTCTTCGACAACGACAAGAACGAGATCGCCATGTCCCTGTCCGGGCTCTACCAGGAAGCCCGCATGCGGGGCGCCAATCCGGCCTTCTTCAACAGCTCCGACTGGATGGTCATTCCCTTCCCCCAGTGGAAGGACGCGGTCAAGAAGGTTCCGAACAACTACTACGGCCACTATTACATGGTGAACGCCCAGAAGCCCAAGCTGAGCCAGCAGGCATCCTGGGCCCTGGTGTCCTACATGCTGAGCCACGGCGCCGAGTATCTGGAGAAGGTCGCCATCGTCCAGCCGACCAAGGCCCTGATGGAGTCCGCCACCTTCAAGAAAATGCCCTACTCCGACGTTTTCGCCAAGGACATGGCCGCCGGGCACATCGTGTACTACGGCGCCTCCAGCTCCAAGATCGAGGCGCTCTTGAAAGAGGCCTTCACTTCGGTCATGCTTTCCGGTGTGGAGCCCGCGAAGGCTCTCGACAAGCTGCGGAGGGACGTCACCGCGGCCCTGGCCGACTAGTGATCGGCTGCCCGGCCGCTTTCCGGCCTGGCCGGCCCCGGGGGAGATCCGCGGAGGGAGAGC
>JBGSPT010000166.1:0-2698 GCA_041738475.1 Treponematales bacterium | reverse complement strand
GCCGCGGCCGCGGGCGCATCCGCCGGAGAGGACACGCATCCGACGGCAAGGGCCGCGGCCAGGATCAGGACCAAAAACGCGGCCGGGAGGGCCGCCCACGGATTCTTCTTGTTCATCTTCCACTCCTCATCACAATCTTCGTGACACTAAGGTCGCTAAGGTCGGTTCGCCTCGATCAGCCTGCGCCCTTCCGCCAGGGCCTCGTCCACGGTCATGGTCCCGGAATAGACGAAGCGCAGGATCTTCCACATGGTGTTCTTGTACGCCCCGTACCCCTCGGAAGGAGGGATCACGGCGCCGATCTCGTAGCTCCGGGACAGCTGGGGGAAATACCGGTTCGTGGAGCGCGCCACATCCCAGGCTCCCCGGTTGGCCGGCAGTTTGGACAGGGCGGAGGTGAACCTCTGCTGGACCCCCACCCCGGACAGGTATTCCAGGAGCCTCCGGGCGGTGACCGGGGACCGGGTTGCCCGGGTCATGGCGAAGCCCTTGAAGTCCAGGAGGGGCGCGACGGGCCGGCCCGTGGCGGACACCACCGGATAGGGCGCGGCGCCGAAATCCAGGCCGATCCGCTCGAACTCCGGGATCGAGTAGGAGCCCGAGAGGATCAGGGCCGTCTGCCCCGCGGCGAAGCGGCCCACCATGCCGTCCCGTTCCAGGACCTCCAGGAGCCCTTCGTCCCGCATGCGGAGGATCCACCGGAGGGCCGACTTGGTGCCGGGGTCGTCGGGGCGCACGAGGCCGTCGGCGTCCTCGATGGAAGGCTTCCCGAAGCCCAGGGCGAAGGAAAGGAGCCAGTAGGCGGAATAGGCGTTCCAGGACATGGGGCTTACCCCCGACCGGGCCACCCGCCTCGCCTCGGCTTCCAGCCAGTCCGTGGTCCAGTCCAGAGGCGGGGCCGCGGGGAAGTACTTCCGGGAATAGAACACCAGCTGGGCGTCGAAATAGAAGGGCACGGCCCAGCGTCGGCCCCCGGACTCGAAGGCTCCCCTCCCCTTCTCCACGAGGTACGACCCGTCCACGCGGTCAAGGTTCTGGAGGGCCTGGGCTGCCAGAAGAGAGGGCAGATTGTCGGACTGAATCATCACGAGATCCGGCATCCGTCCCCCGCCCCGGAGGGCGGCCAGGAGCTTGGACCGGGTGTCCGGGACGTCCACGGTCCGGACCTTCGCGCCCGTCAGCCGCGACCAGCGCTCGATCTCGGCCTTGAGCCGGGGTATCCCTTCCCAGGACAGCCAGACCTCCAGGTCCCGCTCCACGGCGAGGTCCCCGGAAATCTCGATCCGCTCGATCCCGGCCAGCCGGACGCCTCTATGAAGCAGGTCCCAGCCGCCCGGAGTCCGCAGCAGCCAGGTCTCGTGGAGGCGGTCCGCCAGGTCCCCCTCGGTCCAGCGCCGGGTCCCACCGACCCGACTCTGCGCCTCCAGGTTCCAAGCGTCCGTCAGGGGCGGCGCGAGTTCCCCCAGGGCCAGGCCGCGTTCGAGACGGCCGTCCACGGGCACGGCGTAGCTCAGGGATTCCAGCTCGGCCTCCGGGGGAATCGGGAGGGCCCGGCCGTTCAGACGGATTTCCAGGGCCCACGAGGACAGGGCGAACTGAAGCAGAAGAGTCAGAATTATGGACTTGGCGACCCCCGTGGGGGGCGCGGATCGGAAGAAACTCAGGATTCCCCCTTTTCAAACACGGAAGGCCGCGCCGTTTCCCGCGGGACCCGATGGCCGCGGCCCGTGGGTCCGGGGATCACCCGGACCGGTAGGAGCCGCGGCTCGAAGGAATATTGTGCCTTTTTTATACGATGGGAACCGGAGGGCGTCAAGCCGAAACCCGGGCGGGGTGGTTTGTGCGAAGCGGAATTTCCTGTACAATCCCGCCCAGGAGCGGCCATGAGACGGGAAAAGACCACCCTTCTGCGCAAGCTATCCATGTACGGATTCGACCTGGTGACCGGGAGCCACAATTTCTTCGCCCTGCTGGAGTTCGACGTGACGGAGCTCCGCAGGCATCTCCGGGCGCTCCGGGCCGGGGGCCGGGGCGGGTCCCTCTTCGCCTTCCTGCTCAAGGCCGTCGGCAAGTGCCTGGAAGAGTTCCCCGAGTTCAACGCCATGATCGACCGCCGGAAGACCACCTACTTCGACGAGGTCGACGTCAACATCCCCATCGAGATCGAGACGGACGGGATCCGGAACCCCAAGCAATACATAGTTCGGGACATCAACCGCAAGACCCTTTCCGAGGTGGACCGGGAGATCGCGGCCTCCAAGGACGCCGGGGACGACCACACGGGATACGTCTTTTCCAAGGGCCTCCAGCGGCTCCTCGGGATCCTCCCCCCCGGGCTCGTGATGCTCCTCATGCGGAGCGTTCTCCGCAGGCACGATACGGTCCAAAGGCTGTCCGGCACGGTCTTCGTGACCTCCGTCAGCATGTTCTCCAACGTCCCGGGATACGTGATCCCCTACGCGGGGGGCCCGAAGGCCGCGTCCTTCGCGATCGGGAGCGTGTCCAAAAAACCGGTGGTCAGGGGGGAGGAGATCCGGATCCGGGAGATGATCAACCTGACGGCCATCTTCAACCATGACCTGATCGACGGAGCCCCGGCGGCCCGGTTCATCAACCGCCTGCGGAGGTACGTGGAAACCGCCTTCGCGGAGCTGTGCGATTGAGCTCGGGCGGGCCCGGCGCCGCGGCCGTCCGGATC
>JBGSPT010000149.1:0-7239 GCA_041738475.1 Treponematales bacterium | reverse complement strand
GACCGCTCCGCGGTCTCGGCGGCTTCCGCGGCCGCGGATTCGCAGGCTACCGTCAAGGCCGAAAGCACGCGGTCGGGGCGGTCGACCAGGGGCTGGACGCTCAGGATGCCGAAGGCGGACAGGGGCATGGAGACGTCGTAGGCCTCCTTGCTGTCCCGGGCCATGAGCCAGGTCGGCGGGGGCGACATCTCGGGATCCGATTCCAGGCGGTCCGCGAACTCCCCGGACATCTCGGTCCTCCGTACGATTCCGGACAGGATGCCCAGGGGATTGAAGCCTTCCGCGCTCTTGCCCGCGTGGGCCAGGATCCCCCGGACGTACACGAAGGGCAGGATCTTTCCGATGGAGCCGCCGGAGAGGACCCCCGCCTCCGGCGTCTTGCGCTGGTGGGGCTCGGAATTGATCATGAGGACGTACTCCAGGCCGAATCTCTCTTTGAGCTCCGCCAGGAGGTCCACGGCGGCGCGCATCCCCGCGGATAGGTTCTCCTCGTCGGGCAGGGCGAGCAGCAGGAGGTTCCCCTCGAAATCCGGATCCTCCGCGGCGGCGTCCAGCAAGGCCATCTGGATCGCACCCCCCGCCTTCATGTCCGCGGTTCCGCGCCCGAAGAGAAAGCCGCCGCCTTCCAGGTCGGCCCGGCTCTCGTCGTCCAGGGCCTCGGGGTGTTCCCGGAGGGAGGCCTCGAGCCGCTCCGGGTCGAAAGCCAGAGCGCCCAGGGGACCGTAGTCCTCGATCTCCACCACGTCGAAGTGGTGCATGAGGACCGCGGTCCGTCCTCCCCTTCCCCGGACCATGGCCCATTCCACGGTTCTTCCGGCGGGGTCCGCCGGTACGGGATGGGTTCCGAAGAGTCCCGGATGCCCGGAAAAGCGCGGCGACTTCTGGAAATGGGACCGGAAGAAGGCGGCGGCCAGGTTTTCCCGGGAGGTCCCGGATTCGGAATTGACGGCCACGTAGGGATAGAAGATGTCCAGGATGTCCCCGCCCGCGGGTACGTTCACTCGAAGCTCCTCGATGCCGGTAAAATGGAACGAGCCGCCCCGAAGGACGGCTCGTCGCGATTTCGTGGAGGTGAGGGGAATTGGCCTTCGGGCCTCGATCCGATCTCGGTCCTCCGGCCCGGGGTTCGCCCTGGCGCGCGCGGACGTCGCTTCGCTCCGTGTACCGATAGGAAGCGATTCACGTGCGCGCTGTCGCGCGCCCCGGTATCCCTGCGCGCTTCCGCCGCTTCCGCGGCGCGGGCGAACCCTTCAATTCCCCTCGCGTTCCCTGAAAAAAAGACGAGCCGTCCGGAGGACGGCTCGTCGCGATTTCGTGGAGGTGAGGGGAATTGAACCCCTGACCTCATGAATGCCATTCATGCGCTCTAGCCAACTGAGCTACACCCCCGAAACGTGGGGCAGTATACGGATTGTCGCCGGGCGTGTCAACGGTCGTATTGCACAGCACCGGGGCCGCGGGCCATACTCGCTCCCATGCCGAATCCACACGACGCGTATGCCGCCATCTGCCCCGTGGGCCTGGAAAAGGTCCTGGCCCAGGAACTCTCCCGGATCGGGATCGAGGCCGAGTCCCGCAGTCCCGGAAGGATCGGGTTCCGGTCGGACCCGGGGGGCGTCGCCCGGGCCCTTTGCTCCCTGCGCACCGCGGACCGCCTGCTGGCCGCGCCGGGGAGCTTCCACGCCCCGGACTTCGACTCCTTGTACGAAGGCATGCGGGCCCTGCCCTGGGAACGCTGGATAGGCCGGGACGATCGCATGACGATCGTCCGGGTCCGTTCGCACTCCTCCGCGCTGGAGGCCCAGACCTCCGTGCAGGCGGTGGCCCACAAGGCTGTCTACGAGCGGCTGGGTAGAATCTATCGGCAGTCCCGTATGCCGGAAACCGGCCCGGAACGGGAAGTCCGTGTCTACCTGGAGGACGATCTGTGCACGCCCCTCGTGGATCTCTCCGGGGATCCGCTGTACAAACGGGGCTGGCGCACCGAATCCGTGGACGCCCCCCTTCGGGAGACCGTGGCGGCGGGCCTATTGTTCCTTTCGGGATGGACCCGGAAGCGTCCGCTCCGGGACCCCTTCTGCGGAGGCGGGACCATCGCGGTGGAAGCCGCGCTCTGGGCCCGGGACGAAGCCCCCAACCTCCGCCGATCCTTCGCATGGGAGACCATGCCCTCCTTCGACGCCGCGGCCCTTAGGGAGGTCCGGGCGGATCTGGAGGCTCGGATCCGGAGGGACATCCGCGCGGACATCCTGGGGAGCGACCGGGACGAAGGCGCCGTCGCTATAGCCCGGGCGAACGCCCGCAGGGCGGGGGTCGGGGACCTAGTACGGTTCGAGCGGCTGGACATGGAGGACAGCGCCTCCGAGGGCATCCCGGAAGGCCTGGTGCTGGCCAATCCCCCCTACGGCCTCCGCATGGGAACCGAGGCGGAGGCGGAGACCGTCTGGCGGAACGCCGCGGGACTGCGGGACCGCTATCCCGGCTGGAGCTTCGGGTTCATCGCCAATCGCGAGGATTTCCCGGCATTCTTCGGTACCCGGCCTGCTTCCAGCCGGGCGATCCTGGCGGGAGCCGAAAAGCTCTGGTTCCATTGGTTCCCCGCTGCCCGGGAATCCGGGACGAAGGACAAGAAAAAAACCTTGCGCCCCCGCGCCCTGCCGTAGTACAATACCCCAGGCCGGGTTCAATCGATCGTTTTCTACCCAAATGCCCGACGCCAATCGCCACAATTATCAGGGAGGAATTTTCATGAAGCGTTCCATCGCCGTCTTCGGTATCGCTCTCCTTCTGGTCGCGGCCCTCCTCATCGGCTGCCAACCCAAGGAAGTGAAACCCACGTTCGTCAACATCGCGACCGGCGGAACCGCCGGCACCTATTTTCCCCTCGGCGGAGCCTTGGCCGAGATCTGGAACACCAACATCAAGGGCATGAACGCCACCGCCCAGAGCACCGGCGCCTCCGTCGCCAACATCAACCTTCTGCGCGACGGCAAGAACGAAGTCATCATGGTCCAGAATGACATCTGCTACTACGCCGTGAACGGCCTGGAGATGTTCAAGGACAAGGCCTTCGCGGACATCCGCGGCCTGGTGACCCTCTATAACGAGACCTGCCAGGTCATCACCCTGGCCGACAAGGGCATCAACTCCATCGCCGACCTCAAGGGCAAGCGCGTGGCCGTGGGCGCCGCCGGTTCCGGAGCCGAAGCCAACGCCCGCCAGATCCTCGAGGCCGCCGGGCTCTCCTACAGCGACCTTACCGCCCAGTACCTCTCCTTCGCCGAGGCCGCCAACAACCTGAAAGACGGAAACATCGACGCCGCCTTCGTGACCGCCGGCTTCCCGACCGCCGCCGTCCAGGACATCGCCGCCAGCCGCAAGGTCGCCATGGTCAACATCTCCCCCGAGATCATCACCGCCATCACCTCGAAGTATCCCTACTACACCCCCACCACGATCCCCGCGGGAACCTACACCGGCGTGGACACTCCGACCAGCACCGTCGCCGTGAAGGCCATGCTCGCGGTCAAGTCCGACCTGGACGCCAAGGTCGCCTACGAGATGGTGAAGACCATGTACGCCAACACCGAGCGCCTCAAGGCCGCCCACAAGGTCGGATCCCAGATCACCGTGGATACCGGCAAGGCGGGCATGCCCCTGACCCTGCACCCCGGATCCGAGAAGTTCTTCAAGGAAGCCGGAAAGTAAACGCGCGCACCGGATCGAGGCCTAAGCCTCGATCCGGCAGCCGACGACCTTACGGGGTGTCCCGTGCGGCTCGCCCGCCCGGACGCCCTTTTTTTTCGGGATCGAGATCGATGCGGCGCTATATCCTTTTCTTCGCCCTGACGACCGCCCTGGTTCTCTCTGCCGGATATGCCCTCCTGCCCAGGACTCCGACGTTGATGATCCGGGACGCCCGGGGCAGGGTACTGGCGCGGCTCGCCTGCGAGGACGGAAGGTTCGTCCACCGCTACGTGCATTCCGTCCATCTTTCCGACGTGGACGAGGAGTATTCGATCGACCCGGATGGGAGCATGCGGCTTACCGCCACCCGGTTCGACACCTTGGGAGTGGGGATACCCTACGACGCCGAGGGCGGTTTTTCCCAGGAGGGCGACCGCTTCGTCCTGCGGATGGATCGGCGATACAGCTCCCTGCCGGTCCGGGTGTCCCCCCTCCCGGGCCACATGATCTTGACGGGAGGCCGGGAATACCCCCTGGCCCGGTGGATCGCCCCGGGTGACCTGGCGATCCTGGAAGCCCGGAACATCCCCCGACTCGGGGTTCGAATATCCCGTCGGGAAGACCGATAATGCAAAGCCATCCGGAGGATTGGGCATGAGCGAACACAAGAAGAAAGAACCTGCCGCTGCAGGAGAAGGGGCCCCGAAAAAACGCGCCGCCCCGTCGAAGAAACCCGCACCCGAGAAGAAGGCTCCGGCGGCCGCTCAGAAACCGTCCGCCCCGGAGGATACGGTAGACGGAGCCGAGATCCTCAAGAAATTCGACAAGGAGGCGGACTTCCGCACCCTGGCCGGTTTCCTAGGCAAGTTCATCGCGGCCCTGGCCATCGCGTTCTCGGTATTCCAGGTGTATACCGCCGCATTCGGAGTCCTGGACGCCATGATCCAACGGGCGATCCACCTGAGCTTCGGCCTTTCCTTGATCTATCTGCTGTACCCCAGCCGTAAAAAGTGGTCCCGGCACAAGCTGCACCCCCTGGACGTCGCGCTTGCCGTGGCGGGAGCCGCCGCGCCGTTGTATATAGTCGCCTTCTACCAGCAGCTCGTCCTGCGCGCAGGCACCACGACCCCGATGGACATCTTCATCGGGGTTCTGGGCATGGCCCTGGTCATCGAGGCCGCGCGCCGGGTGGTCGGCCTTCCGATCATCATCATCGCCGGGGTGTTCATCCTCTACGCCTTCGCGGGCCCCCTCATCCCGGGTCGGTTGGCGCACCGGGGAGCCCGGCTCGACACCCTTGTGGGCCACCTCTTCTTCACCACCGAGGGCATCTTCGGCATTCCCCTGGGGGTGTCGAGCACCTTCATCTTCCTGTTCATCCTTTTCGGCGCCTACCTCGAAAAGACGGGTCTGGGACAGTTCTTCATCGACATCAGCAACTCCATCGCCGGCTGGGCTTCCGGAGGACCGGCCAAGGTGGCCGTGCTCTCCAGCGGGCTCATGGGCATGGTGTCGGGAAGCTCCGTGGCCAACGTGGTGGGAACCGGCAGCTTCACCATTCCCATGATGAAGAAGCTCGGATACAAGCCCGAGTTCGCCGGCGCGGTGGAGGCGACGGCCAGCACGGGCGGACAGCTCATGCCCCCCATCATGGGCGCCGCGGCCTTCCTGATGGCGGAGTTCACGGGCATCCCATACGCCCGGATCATCGGCGCCGCCGTCGTACCCGCCCTCCTGTACTACTTCGGGGTCTGGGCGGGGGTCCATCTGGAAGCCAAACGCCTGGGGCTCCGGGGCATGACCCGGGGAGAGTTGCCCAAGTTCAAGATGCTGGCCAAGAAATCCTACCTCGTAATTCCTCTCGTGGCAATAATCTGGCTCCTGGTGACCGGATACACCCCCATGAGGGCCGCCCTGATCGCGATCCTCCTGTCCATCGGCACCGCGGGCATCGCCTCCCTCGTCAACTGGAGCCGAAAAAAACCCGTCGAATTCCGGTGGCAGGATATCGTGAACGGCCTGGAAGCCGGCGCCCGCGGCGCCCTGGGCGTCCTGGCCGCCACGGCCTGCGCGGGGATCATCATCGGCGTAGTCACCCTCACCGGGCTAGGCCTGAAGCTGGGCTCCAGCCTGGTGGCCCTGGCGAACGGTCAGCTCTTCTTCACCCTGGTCTTCACGATGATCACCTCGATCATCCTGGGCATGGGCGTCCCCACGACCGCCAACTACGTGATCACCTCTACCATCGCGGCTCCGGCGATCATGATGATACTGACCCGGCTGAACCCCGGCATGGATCCCTACGCCCAGCTGATCGTCCTGCCCGCCCATATGTTCGCCTTCTACTTCGGGATCATCGCGGACGTTACCCCGCCGGTCGCCCTGGCGGCCTTCGCGGGTGCGGGAATAGCGAAGGCCAATCCGATGAAGACGGGTATCACCGCCTCGAAGCTGGCCATCGCGGCCTTCCTGGTGCCCTACATCTTCGTCTACAGCCCGAAGATGCTGGGTATCGGCGCGACATTCCTGGACATGCTGACCATCTTCCTGACCTCCGCCGTCGGCATCATCGGCGTCTCCGCGGGGGTCATGGGGTATCTCACACGAACCATGCACATCTGGGAACGCCCGCTGTTCATCATCGGAGGCATCCTGCTGGTCACCCCGGGCGGCATCACCGACTTGATCGGCGCCGCCATCCTGGTCGGCGGCTTCTTCATCCAGAAGATCCTCAAGGCGCCGGTCCTCAAGACCGCCTGAGCCGCGAGCCGAGAAAGGAAAAGCCGAGGCGGTGCCTGACCGCCTCGGCTTTTTTCCGCCCGGGCGGGGACGCCGGGGGCAGGATCATCCCACGATCCCGAGTTTCAGAAGCCCGTCGTAGACGAACTGGACGGCCAGGCCCGAGAGCACGAGGCCCATCATCCGCTCCACCACGGATACCCCCGTCCGGCCCAGGACGCGAAGGACGAGCCTGGACGAGAACATCGCCAGGGTCACCCCCGCCAGGGACAGGATAATCGCCCCGAAGAGCAGGAGGGTGACCGTAAGGTAGGAAGGAGCGTCCGCGGAAAAAATCATGAGAGTCGTTATGGTTCCCGGTCCCGCGATCATCGGTATGGCCAGGGGAAACACAGCGACGGAGGAGTAATCCTCCTCTTCCTCTTCCTTGCTCGTCTTGGTCCGCTTGGGTTGCCCGAAGAGCATGTCGATGGAGATCAGGAAGAAGAGGGTGCCCCCGGCCACGTAGAACGCTCCGGGCGATATTCCGAAGAAGGAGAGTATGAACCGGCCGGCCAGGGTGAAGACCCCCAGGACCACGAAGGCCACCGCCACGGCCTTCCAGATCGTGCGCTTCTTCTGCGCTTCCGTCATTCTCCCGGTGGCGGAGATGAACAGGGGCACGATGCCGACGGGATCGATCACGATAAAGATCGTGAGGAAGATCTGAAGGAAGGTATTCAGCATGCCCGGAGAATACAGCGCCGGCGCTCTGGCGCGCAAGGCCGCCGGGAATTTCCCGGCATCGGCCGAGGCGCCCGGCAGACCCCGCCG
>JBGSPT010000148.1:0-2180 GCA_041738475.1 Treponematales bacterium | reverse complement strand
CCGTGAAGCGATCCGGGCGGCCAGGGCCGCGGCACCCCGGGCGTAGGCCGAATCCGGCCGCGTGAGGACCAGGGGGGTGCGCTCGGCCACGGATCTGGGCACCGACTCGTCCCGGAGGAGGAAGCCGATGTATTCGATGGGTATCCCCAGGTTCCGGGTGACGATATCCCGGAGATGGAGCCCCATGGCCGCATCCTTGGGTCCCCTGCCTTCGTTCAGGACCACCCGGGGGAAGAACCGGGTGAGCTGATCCAAGGCCGGGGGTGCCGAGGCCGGGAAATCCCGGGCCAGCTCCCGGGCCAGCTCGAGGAAGGAAGCCCCGGAACCCTCGACGCGCCGGGCCACGAAGTCCGCGATCCGCCGGCGCTCCTCGCCGGCCCGCGGGAAGGACCGGAAGAGCATGCGGAAGACCGCGGTCTTCAGGAAGGAATAGGCGTTCAGGACCGAGGTGGCCTCCGGCCGGATCACCAGGAGCCCCGAGGAGGAGGCCAGGAAGAAATCCACGACGTTGTAGGAAGATCCCGCGCCCAGGTCCAGGATGACGAAGTCCGCGGGAAGCCGGGACAGCTCCCGGAGGATCCTCCGTTTAACGAAGAACTCCAGGTTTGCCGTACCCGGCAGCAGGTTGTCCCCGGGTATGAACCAGAGGCGGTCCACCCGGGTTTCCACCAGGAGGTTGGACAGGGATTTCTCCTGTTTCCAGGCCAGGGCTCCGATGCCGGGGTTGCGGTTCTTCACCCCCAGGCAGGTGTGAAGGTTCGCCCCTCCCAGGTCCAGGTCCGCCAAGACGACGGTGCGCCCCAGGCCGGCCAGGCAGGCCCCCAGGTTCGCGGCGAGTACCGTTTTCCCCACTCCGCCCTTGCCGGAGGCGATCGGAAGTATCGTAACCATGCTCCTCCGTGATCTCCGTTCCCGTATCCGAGACGCGATGGAATGACTGTACATGAAGCGCCGGCTGCGGGCAAGACGGACAGCCTTGAAGCGCCGGGCCCGGGGAGATACACTCGACCCATGTCCAAGATCCCCCCCCGGGCCCTGGGCGTGTGCGCGGCCCTGTTGATGTCCCTGCCCTGCCGGGCGTATACCCCCGACCCTCCCCCGCTCATCGAGGTATCGGATACGCTGACCGAGGGATCCGCCCGGCTTCTCCTCGAGACGAACCCCTCCGGGGCGGACATCTACCTGGACCGGGTCTTCCTGGGCCGGGCCCCCCACGATCAGCCGGGCGTGGCCCCGGGCATCCATGTCCTGCGCTTCGAGCTGGCCGGCCACCGGCCCCGGGAACTGGTCCTGGACCTTGCGGAGAAACGGAGCTACCGGATCGAGCTGACCTTGGTCCCCCGGACGGGCAGGCTGTCCGTCTCGGTCTCTCCCCCGGACGCCCGGATTACCGTGGACGGCTCCCCGATGCCCGGATCCCTTGCCGAGGTGCCCGCGGGTACCCGCACGGTGGGGGCCGCGCGATTCGGATATGATACCGCGGTCCAGAGCGTCTACGTGCCCGAGGACGGGACAGCCTCGGCGGCTTTCGCGCTGGAGCCCTCTCCCTTCACCCTCTCGGAGCTTCGCCTCAAGCAGACGGCGTTCAATCCCTCGAACCCGGGTCCCCTGGGCCGGGCGGAGATACGGTTTTCCGTCACGAGCTTCGGCCGGGCAGAACTGGAGATCCGGGATGCCGGAGGCGGTCGGGCCGCCCTCGTATCCGTCCCGCCCTTCGCGGAAACCGTCCAGACCGTGGTGTGGGACGGCAGGGACCCCGAGGGCCGGCCCCTGCCGGAGGGGGAGTACTCCCTGACGCTGCGGGCATTCCCTGAAGACCCGGCCGCGGATCCCGCGGACTTCGTACGGCGGGCCGCCGTCAGGATCGATCCCTCCCTCCTGATCTCGGCCAGGGGGCTGTCCGGAGGAATATCGGGGCTCGCCCTCTTCCCCGATCCCTTTACGGACCCCGGGCGAATCCTGCGCTTCCACAGTGCCCTGCGTCCCGTCCTCTCCCGGGACGGTTCCCCGGACCGGTCCTTCGTCTCCCTGGACGCCCAGGCCTCCTTCGACCCGGCCTGGGAAGCGGCCCTCCAGGGCTCCTTCGATGCCGGGGACGCGGAATCGGGTTCCCTGGGGGCCGGTCTCAAGCGGGGCCTAACCCGGACGACCCGGTTCCACGCAGCCGCCTTCGCCGCGGC
>JBGSPT010000138.1:0-1977 GCA_041738475.1 Treponematales bacterium | reverse complement strand
GAGCTCCCTCTGGCGCGGCGGGCCGGACCGGACCTCCAGGGGCCGCCCCTTCTTTCCGAACATCCCCACCGAGGAGATCTTCACCTCCCCGGACCGCAGGCGTGCCGAGGGCCGGGCCGCCTTCACCCGGCCCGTCCTGGTGCCTTCCGTGGGGAAGGTCGTTGAGGACGGCTGGGTGGAATTCCGGGGCGGCCGGGTGGTGGACTGGGGAGCCCGGTCCGGCAAGGACGTCCTGGACACGCTCCTTTCGATGGACGAGGGGGCCCGGTCCCTGGGGGAGACCGCCCTGGTGGACGGCTCCTCCCCTGTATTCGCCTCGGGCAGGACCTTCTACAACATCCTGTTCGACGAGAACGCCGCCTGCCACGTGGCCCTGGGCTCCGCCTACCCGGCCTGCGTCCGGGGCGCCGAAGGGCTTCCCGACGGGAAGCTCTCGGAGATGGGCGTCAACGTCTCCATGGTCCACACGGACTTCATGATCGGATGCCCCGGGATGGACGTCACCGGAACCACCCGGGACGGCCGGGAGATCCGGATCATGACCAAGGGGCGGTTCGAGATCTAGCGGGTTATTGAAATACTCTAAGCATTTCAACGACCTGCTGGGGCGGGCAAGTCCCGACGCCGGCTCCCTTCCGTAAAAAAGAGGCCGGGGTCCGTTCGGACCCCGGCCTTCGGCATTGCCAGGATGCAGGTTATTATTTCATCGCCTTGTGCTGCATGGCCAGGGCCATCTGGTAGGCGGCCTGGAGTTCCAGGGCGTAGTGGGGGAAGTCGGAATAGGTGGCGCCGGTCACGGCGTCGGCATAGGCGAAGACCATGTCGTCCGCGGCCTTGTAGTCCGCGGCGGCGGCCTTGGCGTCCACGGCCTTGTCCTCGACGACGGTCACCTTGGCCTTCTTCATGGTGAAGGAGGCGTAGTCGATGGTCGGATTGGCTTTGAAGAAGTCCAGGAGGGCCTTGTTGTTGTAGCGGTAGCCGATGGATCCGGCGTTCAGGGCCATGTACACGGAGTCCTTGTTGGCCTTGTCCATGTGGCCGTAGTGGACGGTCTGGGAAGCCTTCTTGCCCACCGTGACCTTGAGACCCTCGATGGTCACGGTGACCAGGGTGTCCTCCCGGGCGGCCTTGGCGTAGGCGGCGGCGCGGATGGGGTTGCCCATGAGGCCCTCGAAGTCCCGCTCGTACTGGCGGGTGGGCTTGGTGAATCCGTCCTTGCCGGGGGTGTACTGGGACCAGACGTAGGTGCCGTCTTCCTTGAGGTTGTAGATGTAGAACATGTAGCCCTTGATGGCCGGATCGGGATGGGTGGCGTTGGCCAGGGGGTCCGGCACGCGCACCACGGCTCCGTCCGCGAACCCTTTGTGGTCCGGGGTGTTGAACTCGGCCCAGCCGCCCGGACCCTGCCACTCGGTCAGGGACGCGGAGAGGACCTTGCCCTTCTTGTCCACGGTCACGGTGGCTTCCCCGATGTACCCGCCCTGGTGGGCGACGAAAAACTTGGTCGCGGTCTGCCCGAACGCCGTCCAGGCGCAGAGCAGCAACACGATGGTAATGACAGCGATCCTCTTCATGGGACCCTCCTTCAATTTGCCCGTCTCGAATATCGAGATCGACGGGCTCCGCCTCCGGGTTCAAGGCCTCGGGGAGGTTTCTGGTATAAGAATTCAGCAGATGACTGATTTAGTCAAGATGGGAAAATATAGATTAAAGATTATAGGTAAAATAATATATAAACATATATGGTGCACCGGGTTGTCGGCAGACCGCGACAGTGGCGTCTCGAGGGATTCCGGTGTATAGTCCCAGGAAATGTTGAGATCATCCTTCCGGAAGATTTTTCTTGCCCGATCCCGGGAAGCGGTCTTACTTCTGGCCCGCATGCCCCTGACCGAGGCCAATCGTCCCGCCTTGGCCGCCGCGGCCCGCAGGGCATCGGTGGACTGCCTCCTGGCGGCCCGCTTCCCCCTGGTCCGG
>JBGSPT010000121.1:0-2140 GCA_041738475.1 Treponematales bacterium | reverse complement strand
GCCGCGGCGGGCTGGGGTGCCGCGGGCGGTTTCTGCGCCGTGGTCAGCCGGTAGATGATCAGCCCGAGGCCCAAGGCCAGGGCCAGACCGGCCAGGACGATGAGGATGATCCAGAGGAGCCTGCCGGACTTCTTTTCACGTTCGGGCTTCGTCTCGGGCTCGGGCTTCGGAACGTCTCCCTCATCCTCGAAAGGATTGGCGACCGTTCCGGGTTCCGCTTCGGCCTCCTCCGGGAAGGAATCGTCCCCGGAGGGTTCCCCGAAGGATCCTTCCTCGAAGGATTCCTCCTCGATCGAGAAGGACTCTTCGGACTGCCCGATGTAGGATTCTCCGCTTTCCGGTGCGGGTTCCGGCCCGCTTTCCGAAAGGAGATCCTCCCCCAGACCGGTGTCGCCGAATTCGGAAATCCCCGGAACCTCCTCGGGGGTCTCCGTGCTTTCCGGGACGGGAACCTCGAACTCCGCGGATTCCAGGTCCGGCAATTCGTCCGTGGAGGCGGCTTCCCGGGTCTCCTCCTCGAACTCGAAGTCCGGGATCTCGTAGGTCTCCTCTTCCGAGAGGGCCTGCAGGGAAACCCGGAGGCTCTGGCTCTCCCCCGAGGCTTCCTCCTCGGCGGAAGCGACCAGCTCTCCGTCCTCGTCTAGGGCCAGCTCCAGGCGGATATCCGGCTCGCCCTTGGGCCGGGGCGGTATATTCTCGATGACAAGGCTGCCGATGTAGGCAGCCGAAGCGGCGGTCTCGCCGACGCCGCGGTACATGTCGATCTGCACGCTGGGCTGGTCGTCCTTCACGGTGGTCACGACCAGTCGCTTGCGGGCGGGCCTGCCGTCCTCCAGGATGGGGTAGAATTGACCGTTGGCCAGCTTTATACCGATGTTCCTATCCGACATGGGTGCCTTCCATCGGCCCGCAGCGTACTCGTGCCCGGTGCGCACCGGGCAACGCGCGAGCCATTCGTTAATTATATAAGTATATCGGCTGAATTTACGGAAAGCAAATCGGGAAACGGTGGACAGTGGTCTGTGGACGGGAGAAGAAGGACACGGGAATCAGGCGACAGGACACAGAGCCGGCTTGGCCGACAGGTGACCCCAATCCCTCAACCTTTCCGTGAGCTCCTCTGGGTCCTGGGTCCTGAGTCCTGAGTCCTGTCGCCTACCAGAACATCAGAGGGCGGCGGCCAAGGCCACGAGGCTCTCGGCCTTCCGGTCGTAGGGCGCGCCCTTCAGGGAGCCGAGGATGCGGACATCCCCGAAACCCGCCCGGGTCAGCAGGGCCGCCAGTTCGGTACCGGAATAGAGCCGCTGGACGAAGGACCTCTCGATCCGCTCGGCCCCCCGGATCAGGATCCAGCGGTTCCGAAGACCTTCCCAGGCCCCGGCTGCGGAGTATTCGGTCAGCACGGTCCAGCCGTCCCGCTCGAACCACTCGCCCTCGGTGAAGTCCCGGACCGCGGTCTCCTTGCCCAGCATCTCCAGGACGAGGCGGCCCCCGGGCTTCAGGGACTCCCGGATATTGCGGAGCATCCCAAGGTCCTCTTCGGGATCCGCGAAGTACCCGAAGGAGTTGAAGAGGTTTACGACCAGGCCGAAGGCTCCGGGGCGGCGGAACTCCCGCATGTCCGCCAGGAGGAACTCGATCCGGAGGCCCTCGTCCCGGGCGCTTTCCCGGGCAGCCTCGAGGTAGGAATCCGTCAGGTCGACCCCGGTCACCCGGTAGCCCCGGCGCGCGAACTCCAGGCTGTGCCGTCCGGGGCCGCAGCAGGCGTCCAGGACGGCGTCCCCCGGCTTCGTGCCCGCCAGGCCCTCGATCGCGTCCACGACGCCCGGGGTCTCGGCCCAGCGCTTCCCGTCGAACATCAGGGGGGCGAAGACGTTCCAGAACTCCTCGTCCTCGAACCATTCCCGGCCCCGAACGGCCATGTTAGAAGCCCCCGTGATCCAGGACCCGCTCCATGACGTAGCTGAGCAGATCCATGTCCAGGCTCTCCGCCTCCTCGGAGAAGAGCTCTCGGATCTCCGACCAGTCCTCCCGTTCCAGGGGCGGGTCGCCGTCGTAGTCCATGAGGGCCAGGAGGCAGGCGGCGTCCAGCCAGGCCCGGGCCCGGGCGGCTACGCCGGAACCGCGGGCCAGGACGGAC
>JBGSPT010000106.1:0-22957 GCA_041738475.1 Treponematales bacterium | reverse complement strand
CCGGACCGGAAGGCGGTCCACGGTGAACGTGGGGACGGGCAGGCCGGACGCGGAGATCGGAGGGGAAGCCTTCATGCCGAGCCGTCCCCGGGGCGCGCCTCGCCGTCCCGGACCGCCAGGCCCAGTCCGGAGAGCAGGGCTTCGAGCCGGCGGCCGTACTCGAGGTACACGGCCCTGCGGGCGTCGGCGGAGGAGCTTACCGTCGGGTCGTGGTAGACCACCGCCATGTGGGGTTCGATGGTGAGCCAGCCCGAGTAGCCCCGGGCCGTGCAGTCCGACAGGATTTCCCGGACCCGGGAAGGGCCTTCCCCGGGGTAGACGTAGGTCTCCCGGCCCGTGGCCGGGTCCCGCCACCCGTCCTTGACGTGGATATGGACCACTTGGTCCCGCAGGGCCTTCCAGGATTCCCAGGAGTCCTGGTTGGGCCAAGGCCGGGGCTTTGAGAAGTCCGGGGTCAGGGCAGGGTTGCCCGTGTCGAAGACGAGCCTGAGCCCGGGCACCTCCGCCAGTAGTTCCCGGGTGTTCTCCACCCCCATGCCGCCGTAGTTGAAACAATTCTCGTGCACCGGGGTCATGCCGCGTTCCGTGAAGATCCCGCAGAGCTCCCGGAGCCGTTCGAAGCGTTGATTCTTCTTCTGGTCCGGGAGGGGATTCCCCTCGGGATCGACCAGGACGGCGTAGCTCATAATGCGAACCAGCCGGGTCCCCAGGGCTTCCATCCGGTCCGCCGCCCGCCGGGCGGACGCCAGGGACGCGGCGAAGTCCTCGTCCACGCTTTTTCCCCAGTTGGCGATGCTGGAGCCCAGGCAGCAGACCCCGATTCCGGCCTTTTCCAGGGCGGATCGGAAGGCTTCGAAGTCCCGTTCCGGCAGGTCGTGGATGTTCACTCCGCCGACGTTCCGCGCCTCGATCCACTTCCAGCCCAGGGTCTCGGTGACCCGGATCTGTCCTTCCGCCGTATCCTCTGCCTCGTCCGCGAAGCCCGCCAGGCGCATGGAGAGATCTGCCATGGTTTCCTCCGTTCCCCGGCCCCTCAGGCCGGATCCGCGGGCACCGCGGGCCGTCCCGACGCGGCGCTCTCGTAGATCGCCCGGATCAGCGCCACCGGGCGGGTGGCCTCGATACCGTCCACCAGGGGCGCGCCGCCTTCCCGGATGGCCCTAAGTACGTCCTCGATCTGGAGGCGATGTCCCCGGTGCCCGATGGCCGAGGGATCCGAAGCCCCTCCTCCCGTGGAAGTCGTCGAGGCGAATCGGGTCCGGGTCTCCTCGTCCTCGGGGGTCTCGGAGGCGAAGCGCCAGAAGGCAAGGCTCTCCTCCTCCAGGATGGCGCTTCCGGAGGTGCCCATGACCTCGACCCGCTTGAGGAAGCCCGGCCAGACCGCCGTGGAGCCCTGGACGGACCCCAGGGCGCCGTTCTCGAACTCCAGGGCCGCAGTCGCGTTGTCCTCGATCTCCAGCCCCGTGTGTCCCGCCACTCCCGTGAAGGCGCTCACCCTTTTCACCCTGCCCATGTACCACAGGAGCAGATCTATGGCATGGATGGACTGGTTCATGAGGGCCCCGCCCCCGTCCATGGCCTTGGTGCCCTTCCAGCCGCTCCCGGAGTAATAGGACTGCTCCCGCCACCATTTCACGTAGGCGCTGCCCATGGAGAGTTTTCCGAACCTGCCCTGGTCCGCCGCCTCCTTGACCTTCCCGGCCGCGTCATGGAAGCGGGAGGGAAAGATTCCCGACAGGACCACCCCCGCCCGGGAACAGGCTTCCACGATCCGCATGCAGCGCTCCACGGTGATCTCCAGGGGCTTTTCCACGATCAGGTGGCGCCCCGACTCCGCCGCGGGAACCGCCGAGTCCAGGTGCGCCCCCGATGGAGAGCAGATGTTCACCACCTCCATCTCCGGATCCGCGAGGAAGGATCCAAGGTCTCCGTAGGCCCGGCAGCCGTGCTTTTCCGCGAAGGACCGGGAGCGCTCGGGCACCGAGTCCAGGCAGGCGGCCACGGACGCCCCGGGGATTTCCCCGATCGCCCGGGCGTGGAACTCCGCGATCATCCCCGTGCCCACTATGCCGAACTTCATCGGGATCCCTCCTCTTCCAGCCGTTCGAACAGCGCCATCGAGCGTTTCAGGACCGCCCCGGGGTCCGCCGGAACCTCGAAGATCTCCACGCTGATCCAGCCCCGGAAGCCCCGGGAGAGCAGGGTCCGGAAGGCCGGCAGGTAGTCGGAGGTCCCGGTCCCGGGTGCCCGGCCGTCGATCTCGTTGGCGTGGATATGACGGATGTCCCCGTAATGCCGGTCCAGCAGGGCCTCCCAGGGTTCGTTCTCGCTGGATACGTTCCGGAAATCGAACATGGAGCTCACCGCCGGACTCTCCGCGGCCCGTGCCCGCCGTATCGCCTCCGCAAGGGTGTTCACCACGTCGGTCTGTTCCGGGGACAGGGATTCCAGGAGGAGGGTGCATCCCGCGGCCTCGACCGGGGGTCCCGCTTCCCGGAGGGCTTCGTCCAGCGCGGCTTCGGCCTCGGCCTTGGATACCCCGGGAAGGCTGCCCCGCTGGCGGGGGGAACCCAGGATCATGGGGCCTCCGCCGAGCTTTCCGGCGCAGTCCCCCAGGAACTTCAGGTGGTCCACGCTCCGCCGGCGGACCGCGGGATCCGGGGAGGCCAGATGGAGTCCCTCGGGCTTGGCCAGGAGCCAGTGGAAGCCCGCGAAGGAAAGGCCTTCCCCGTCCAGGACCTCCCGGGCCGCGGCCAGCCCCCTGCGGACTGCCCCGGGGGTAAAGTCCCCGAAGATCGTGAAGGGGGCGAACTCGATGCCCGAGTAGCCGGCCTCCCGGATGATCCGGGCCGCCGCGGGCAGGGGCAGGTCTCCGAAGAGCTCATTGCAGACGGAATACGTCAGCTTCGTCATGGGTTTTCACTCTAAAGGCGGGTCGGCGGGCTGTCAAGGAAAAGCCCAGCCTCGATGCTCCGGCCCGCGGCGGGGCTCATTCCACGGACACGACGGTGACGGTCGATTCCCCTCCGGGAAGGAGGACGACCGCGGTCTGTCCCGGCGCCTTGCCCATCAGGGCACGGGCTATGGGGGCCGTCCAGCCCAGGAGCCCCGAGCCGGGATCGGATTCGTCCACTCCGACGATACGGAAGGCCGAGAGCGAGCCGGTCCCGTCCCGAAGGGTGACACGGGCTCCGAACCGGACCCGGTCGTATCCGGAGGCCGGACGCTCGACCACTTCCGCCAGCCCCGTCATGCGGGACAGGTACTCGATGCGCCGGTCGATCCGGGCAAGGCGCCGCCGCGCCGTGGCAAGGGCGTCCGAGTTCGTCGGATCCCGGGACAGGCGCAGGATCTCCGCGGCCAGGGAGGGACGCTCCCCGGATTCCAGATCCCTGAGTTCCGAATACAGGCGATCCGCGCCTTCCGGGGTTACGTAGTTGCGTGCTCCGGGGGGCAGGGGTATCTTGAACTCCGGAGCGTCCTCGTCGCGGGAATCCGCCGAGGACTCGTCCACGAAGGCGCGGCTCAAGGGTTGAACATCCTCCGGCGTCTAGCAGGTTGTTGAAATACTAGAAGCATTTTAAACACCCTGCTAGGGCAGCGGAGCCGGGACCCGTACCAGGCGGACCTGGGTGTCCCTGCCTTCCGCGACCAGTTCGGGCCAGGAGACGGGCTGCCGGGCTGCGGGGTCGTAGGCCTGGATCCCGAAGATGCCCTCCGGGCCGAAGCCCGGGATCAGCAGGATCCGTCGGGAGCGGCCGCCGTCCTGCTGGAACGCCGCGAAGAGGTCCTCCGGATGCTCCAGGGAGCGGGCATGGATGACGGCCCCGACGGCGGAGGCGGGGATGCCCTTTCCCGGTTCGTACCGGGGGAAGGCCTTGTACGTGGCGGTCCTGCGGGGATCCCTGTCGTCCGCGAAGGGGTGGGCGGGTACCGCGGAGACCTCCGAGGCGCCCAGGACCCTGCCGGAACCGGCGAGGAATTCCTCGACCGCCTCGTCGTAGGTCAGGCCGGAGAGGAGGCGGGAGCCGGGACCCCCGGCGCTCAGGCGTCCCGCGGTCAGGGCCTGGCCGAAGCGGACCGCGGCGCTTTGAGCTGCGCCGGGACCTCGGAAGTAGCCGCTCCAGTCGAAGGTTCCCCCGGCGGCGGAAAGGATCTTCCCGACGGGGTCCCGCAGCTGGTAGTAGAAGATCTGTCCCAGGAGGACGTTCTGCCGGACCACCGCCCCGAAGAGGACGATGTCGGCCCGGGTCCGCTCGGCCTGGGGATAGAGCCGGACATAGCAGGAGGGGTCGCCGGAAAGGAAGATTTTGGCCTGGATCAGGTCCCCGTTCCTCTGGTAGTTGCGTTGGACCACCGTGCTCCCGACGGATGCCAGGGGAAAGGATCCCTCCCGTTCCCGCAGGAACCGCACGTAGAAGAAGTCTTCCTGGCGGTCCACGCTTATCTGCACCCTGCCTGAGGCGCCGGGCAGGAAGGTTTCCGGGAAGCGCACCGCGCTGTTCCAGTTGGCCGTGATCAAGGCGGTGAGGTACCTTGCCCTGGCCTCGTGGGTATCCGGCAGGGACGCGAGATCGAACTGTGTCTGGACCTGCCCGTGGAAGGGAGCGGGAAGAAGGGTCACGAACAATAGCAGGGCGAGGACTGGCTTCATCAAGCTGCTCCAGGGCGATATTGTTTTTCTAGTATACTATACGGAGGGACCGAAGGATAGACCGCCGGGGTACCGGGATTCGGGAGCCGGCGGACCTTCAAGGACCCCCGTTCGGCGCTTATCACGATTCCTCCGCCGTGGTACTCTATCGCACCATGAGCGATGTTTCCAGCGCCGCCAGGACGGCGCATTCCGAGCTCGCCCGGCTTAAAAAAGAACGGCGGGCGGTAGTCCTGGCCCATACGTATCAGCTCCCGGAGGTACAGCTCGCGGCGGATCTGGTCGGCGATTCCCTGGAACTCTCCCGGGCCGCCGCGAGGACCGACGCCCGGGTCATCGTGTTCTGCGGCGTGCGGTTCATGGCCGAGACCGCCAAGATCCTGGCCCCGGACAGGACGGTCCTCCTGCCCGCGGAAGACGCGGGCTGCCCCATGGCGGACTCCATTACCGCGGAGGATCTTCGGGCTTTCAAGTCCCGGTATCCCGGACGTCCCGTGGTCACCTATATCAACTCCACCGCGGAGGTGAAAGCCGAGAGCGACTGGTGCTGCACCAGCGCCAACGCCCTCGGGGTGGTCGAGGCGGTGGACGCCTCTGAAATCCTCTGCGTTCCGGACAGGAATCTGGCCCGGTGGTGCCAGAGGAATACCAAGAAAAAGCTCGTCTGGTGGGACGGCTTCTGCCTGGTCCACGTCCGGATCACCGCAGAGGACGCCCGGGCAGGGAAGGCCAAATACCCCGACGCCCTCCTCCTGGCCCATCCGGAGTGCGAACCCGAGGTCCTGGACCAGGCGGACCACGTCCTGTCCACCAGCCAGATGCTGGCCTTTGCGGCCCGGTCCCCGGCCCGTCGCTTCCTGATCGCCACGGAGGCCGAGGTCGTCTGGAGACTGCGCCAGGACCACCCGGACCGTGAATTCTATACCGTGGGCGCGGCCCAGCACTGCGCGAACATGAAGAAGACCCGGCTAGCCGACGTGATCCGCGCCCTGGAAACCGGGAAACCCGAGATAGACCTTGATCCCGGCCTCATGGACCGGGCAAGGTTACCCATAGAGCGTATGCTGGCCCTGGGATAGAAGGTTCGGTGCCAAGAGCATGAGTGGAACGATGTCCGTCGCCGTAGGTCTCTCGGGAGGGGTAGATTCCTCCGTGGCCGCCGCCCTCCTCGTCCGGGCCGGGTATGAGGTCACGGGACTCACCATGCGCATCTGGGACGGTCCCGAGACCGGACAGGCGGGGTGCCGCCAGGGCTGCTACGGCCCGGGGGAAGAGGAGGACATCGCGGCCTGCGAAGCCCTCTGCGCCCGGCTCGGCATTCCCTACAGGGTCGTCGACCTTTCCCGGGAATACGAGCGGACGGTCCTGGAGTACTTCCGCTCGGAATACCTGCGGGGACGGACCCCGAATCCCTGCGTACTGTGCAACCATGTCATGAAGTTCGGATTCCTGCTGGACAGGGCCCGACTGGAGGGTCTGAGGTTCGACTATTTCGCCACTGGGCACTACGCCCGGATCCAGGAACGGAACGGCAGTCCTTGCCTCCGGATCGCGGCGGACCCGGCCAAGGACCAGAGCTACTTCCTGCACCGCCTGGGACCGGAGGTCCTGGGACGGGTGCTCTTCCCCCTCGGGGAGAAGACCAAGCCGGAGGTGCGGGATACGGCCCGGTCCCTGGGGCTCGAGGTTTCCGAAAAGCCCGAGAGCCAGGATTTCGTGACCGGCGGTGATTACTCCCTGGTATTCGGCGGGCGCGAAGGACCTCCGGGGGATATCGTGGACTCCGACGGCCGTGTCTTGGGACGTCATAGGGGTATCCACCGATACACCATCGGTCAGAGGCGGGGCCTGGGGGTCAGCACCGGTCCGGATCCCCTGTACGTGCTCCGTCTGGACCCGGAGCGCAACCGGATCGTAGTGGGACCGGGGGAGGGCCTCTTCGCGGAGGGACTATCGACGGAGGATACGATCCTAACGGATCCTTCCCTTGAAGGCGGGCCTTTCGAATGCTGGGTCCGGATCCGCCAGAACCACGCTCCGGCGCCCGCGGAGGTCACGGTCCGGAACGGAGCCGCCCGGGTGCTGTTCCGCACGCCCCAGCGGGCGGTAGCCCCGGGACAGTCCGCGGTGTTCTACGACGAAGCGGATTTCGTGCTGGGCGGCGGAGTCATAGAAAAAGCCCTTTCGGGATAAGCGTGAAGCGTCCGCCGCGGAAGCCCGGGAGCCGATCCGTCGCGGCTCGTTCCGCGCTTGACACCCCCCGGTAGTTCCGGGTATATATTCCTCCGCGTCCTCTGACGCTCTTGGCGGCGTAGCTCAGACGGTAGAGCAAACGGCTCATATCCGTTGTGCCGAGGGTTCGAGTCCCCCCGCCGCTATCCGGACCGCGCCGAACCCCCTGGGCTTTCGGCGCGGTTTTCTTTTCCTCCGGCTCCCATACCGACGGACCGCCGCGCCGCCCCCCTCGACCTCGCACTTCCAAAACCCCGATGCCTCCTATATAATCCGACCGATCCGCTTCCTTAGGGCGGCTCGCCGGAGGACGGATGCCGCTGTCGGACTGGAAGGAACGCAAATTCGACGAAGTCTACCGAGCCTGCCTCGAGAGCCTCGACCGGCAGAGGCGGACGGATCCGACCTTCACGCCCGAAGCCGCCCGGGGGGTCCTGGAGCACCTGTACATCCAGGAAGGCAACGACTGGACGGGCCGGGGAGAGGTCCAGGACATCCAGATCGAGGCGTCCATCGCGGCCTACGAGCGCTTCCTGTCCGACTGGGCTTCGGAGCCCGCATCCCGAGAGTAAGGAGTGCCTATGTCCATCGAAGTCAGGCTCGTCCAAAGCGCCAAGGATCTCCGGACCTTCATACGGATTCCCTTCAGGATCTACAAGGACAACCCCTACTGGGTCCCCGCTCTCGACTTCGACGAGCTGAACGCCCTCCGGAAGGACAAGAATCCCGCCTTCGAGTTCAGCGAGGCGGAGTACTGGATCGCCTACAAGGACGGGGTCCCGGCGGGCCGGATCGCGGGCATCATCAACCGCCGGGCCATGGAAAAGTGGGGCAACAAGGATGCCCGGTTCGGCTGGATCGATTTCATCGAGGACTTCGAGGTGGCCAAGGCCCTGATCGAGACCGTGGAGTCCTGGGCACGGTCCAAGGGCATGGCGGGCCTGGTCGGTCCCCTGGGCTTCACCGACCTGGACCGGGAGGGGATGCTGGTGGAGGGCTTCGGGGAGCTCGGAACCCTGGCCACGATCTACAACCACCCCTACTATCCCGAATACCTTTCCAGGCTGGGATACGCCAAGGAAGTGGACTGGGTGGAGTACGAGGTTAAGACACCCCCGTCCATCCCAGAGAAGGCCCTCCGGGTCCAACAGCTCATCTCCAAGCGAAGCGGAATCCGGCTGTACGAATGGAAGTCCAAGAAAGAGCTCATCCGCCGCTACGCTCCGGCGATCTTCGACCTCATAAACGAGTCCTACGCCAAGCTCTTCGGGACCTTCATCCTGACGGAACGGCAGGTGAAGTCCTACATCGATCAGTACCTGGGCTTCGTGGACACCCGGTTCCTCAAGATCGTCGTGGACTCCGAGGACAAACTCGTCTGCTTCGCCATCTGCATGCCCAGCCTGTCCCGGGCGCTCCAGAAGGCCCGCGGAACCCTCCTGCCCTTCGGCTGGCTCCATCTCCTCCGTGCCCTCCGGAATCCCAGGACCGTGGACATGTACCTGGTGGCCGTCCGGTCGGACTGGGCCAACCGCGGGGCGATCGCCTTCCTGATGACCTCCCTGGCGGAGAGCTGCATCCGAGCCGGGGTCCAGACCAACGAGACGAATCCGGAGCTGGAGACCAACGTCGAGGTCCAGAGCATCTGGAAGGATTTCGACCGCCGCCAGCACAAACGCCGCCGGGCCTTCCGTAAGGCGCTGTAACGGGGAATCCCGGCGCGAGTTTTCATGAATCAACCACGGAGAGCACGGATCTCACGGAGAGATCAAGGAAACAGAATTCCGGAGAGATTTGACAGGATCTACAGGATAAGAAGCGGATCGACAGGATGAAAGACGGCCATTTCCCTTCCTCTATTCATCCTGTTCATCCGATTTCCATCTTGTCTATCCTGTCTTTCCTATGGCTCGCGGTCTCTTTCTTCGTGCCCCCCGTGAGTTCCGTGGTGAATCCAGAAATCCTTATCCCTGGTCTTTAGCGGTCTCGGCGTCGCTCTTGCGGACGTACAGGGGGCCGCACTCGGGATCCGCGGGGCCCTCGGAACGGAAGCGCCGGACGGCCAGGTCCAGGAGGGCCCTGCCCGAGGATCCTCCGGCATACCGGGCCACCTTCAGGCCCGGCCGTCCTTCCTCGGATCCAGACAGGAGGTCCGCGGCGGGCCCCACGAAAAGGACTTCCGGGAAAGAGTCCGCGCAGGACAGAAGTTCCGTCAAGGGAAGATCCATGTAGCCGGAAGTCCGCCGCCCCAGCTCGTAGACGGCCGCGTAGAACCGCCCCCTCTGGGCGTCCAATACGGGGATGACCACGGGGCAGGCGCCTTCCCATTCCGCGGCCAGGCAGTCCGGCGTCGGAACGGTCACGAAGGGGATGCCCAGGGCGGAGGAAAGCCCCTTGATCGTGGACAGGGCGATCCGGAGCCCCGTGAAGGATCCCGGCCCCGCGGCGCAGGCCAGAAGATCCAGGTCCCGCAAGTCCAAGCCCGCCTCCTTAAGGCAAAGGTCGACGGCGGGCAGGATCCTCTGGGCGTGCCGGAGCCCCGCGTCGATCTCCAGGACGATTGTCCCGTCCCGGGTCTCGTGTCCCCGGGCTTCCCGGAAGGGGTGCTTGGGTTTGTCCGGTTTGGCCGGGACATCCGGCGCGTTTCCGGAACGCCGCACCGCGGCGCACAGGGAATCCGCGGAACAATCCAGTCCCAGGACGTTCATGGCAGGAGATCCTCCAGGGTAGCCCCCGAGATTTCCACGATCCGCTCCTCCGGTCCGGCCCCCGGAAGGATAGCCACGATCACGGCCTCCGGGGGCAGGGAATCGGCCACGTTCTCGCTCCATTCTATCAGGCACAGCCCGTCGGGTCCCATGAGCTCCGAGGCGCCGATGTCCTCGAACTCCGAGCCGGAAGCGAGGCGGTAGGCGTCCACGTGCCGGAGGGGGATCCTTCCGCGGTATTCGAACACCAGGGTATACGTCGGGCTGGTCACCTCGTCCTCGACCTCCAGGCCACGGGCTATGCCCTTTGAAAGGGTGGTCTTCCCCGCTCCCAAACCACCCCGGAAGGCTATCACCGTCCCCGCGGGCACGACCCTGCCGATCCTCTCGCCGAGGTCCAGAGTTTCTTGGGGGGAACGGGTCCGGACGCGTTTCAGGGAAGGGAGCCCTTCTTGTCGAGGTCCGCGATATAGGTCTTCAGCTCCCGGACCACCGGGATCAGCGGGTAGTCCAGGTTGTCGATGCTGTCCACCTGGATGTCCACCCCCCCGACGGGGCGGTGCTCCACCGTGAACTGCACGTCCTTCTCGGCCCGTCCCCGGGGGGAATCGAAAACGGCCTGGGCGGTGTAGACCCGGCGGTAGAAGAGGGGAGTCTCCTTGCGGGATATGTTCAGCAGTTCCACGATTCGCATGATACGGAAGTGTACGGCACCGCCGAGAGGCCCGTCAATCCGTGTATCCGTAGACGTAGGAAAGTACCGAATTGAGGGCTTTCCTGGAGATCTTGACCCAGCGGACGTGCATGACCCCGCCGCCCCGCAGGCGGTTCGTCCGCACGACGATTCCGAAGGCCGAGAAATTCCCGTCCCCGACATCGAAATCGATCTTGAGGTATTCCTGGGCGTCCAGAGGATTGGCCGTCTGGACGGATATGCCCCCCGCGGAGATATCCACCGCCGTGCCCGGGAAGGGCATGTTTTCCACGAAGACGTCCTTCAAAGTCTTGCCCCGCTCCTTCCGTACCTCCACCCGGACCCGCCGGAAGGTGCAGGATTCCCGGAGGTCCCGGCGCTGGTGCTTCCGGGAGGGAAGGGGCGTGATGGAGTCGCTGTGCTTGAGGACCAGGACCAGCTTTCCCCGGAGCTCCTCGTACCCCCGTACCCGGGTGCGGAAGTTGTAACCCTGGTGGCCGGTTCCGTAGAAATAGACGGTCAGCTTGGTGCCCCTGCGGAAATGCACGGGACGTCCGAGGGCGTCGGGAGGCGGTTCGACCGCCAGTCCTCCGGCTTCCACCGCCACGACGACGGAGGGGTAGTTGGTTTCGTCGGAGGCGATGAAGGATAGGGTTGTCCTCGGGCGGAGCTGACGGGTCGAGCTGACCTGTGGGCCCAGGGTCCGACGGACTTCCAGGGATTCCCGTATTCTGAGAAGATTGGAACGGCGCTCCTCCGCGGATGCTTCCGCCTCGGCGGTCTTGTCGATGTGGCGGAGGGCGTCCTTAAAGAAGGAATCCAGGCGGCCCGGGTTCTTGAAGACGAATTCCGGATTCGATGCCCGGGAAGCCCGGGCGAATTCCTCCAGGAAGTGCGCATCCCCGTCCGAAAGCCCGGCCTCCGCGGCGGCCCTGCGGAAGGCTCCCCGGGAAAAGGAGGGAAGTCCCCCGGTGAGGGAGGACCGGCGCGACCCCGGCTTGCCCCTGCTCAGCAGGGAGGAGACTACGGCGAACAGCACGAGGGCTCCTAGAACCCCGAACACCACGATGTTCTGGGTCGGATCCTCCTGTTTCCAGTAGGTCTGCAGGACGGGAAGAAGGGGGTTCATGCGTCCAGGACCCCCGCCATCGCCTCGAAGAACGCGTTCATCCGGGGCACGATCTCGTATTCCGCGATGTCTCCGATCAACACCGCGTCCTTGGTTTCAAAGGCTTCCATGAGCTGGCGCAGTATGCCGTTGAAGGAATCGTAGAACTCAGGGATCGGTTTTCCGTCGATGCGAAGGGCGGCGGTGTCCGCGCCGATTCTTCCGAGTTCCGGAAGGATGCGGTTGGCCTTGTTGAAAATCTCCACGAACAGGAGGATGCTGCGCATGGCTTCGGAGTCCTTGCCGGTCTGCAGGCGGACGGAGACCTCCATGAGGTTTTCCCTCTCGGATTCGTAGAGCCGGGAAGCGGACCTCATGGCCGCGGCGGGATCCCGGATCTCCTCCATGCGCTCCCGGAAGATCGGCTCGAGGCGGTCCGCGTGCCGTATCAGGCGTCGGCGTTCCTCATCCGTCGGGGCCGGGAGCTCCAGGTCCCGGCCCAGGAGGTCCAGGAAGGAATGCTCGTCCGAGGAGAGCAGGCCGGAATAGGCCCGCCGGTATTCGTCCCAGGTTTCCCGAAGAGGTTCCGGCGGTTCCGTACCGGAGGACCATTCCCGAAGGGCGCCCAGGAAGTCCAGGAGCGCGTCGTAGGCCCTGCCGCGCAGTTCGAAGGCGGGGACGCTGTCGATCTCCAGGATTCGGCATTCCGAAACGGGCTTGTCCCGGAGACCGGGCAGGTCGTCGGCTCCGATCTCCGTCCCGTCCAGACGGAGGCCCAGGATCACCGACCCCGCCCGTTCCAGGACGTCGTCCGCTCTCGCAAGAACCTCGCCCAGACAGGCCCCGGCGGTATCCATGTCGAACTCGTTGCCGTTCACCGTAATCGTCATGCCGTCTCCTGGTCGGTGATCTGTGGAAAGTGAACAGTGGACGGGGAAGACCGGTTCCCTTCCGTCCACTGCCCACCGTCCACCGTCCACTTCAATTATCGTTCTGCTGCATGAAATTGCTTATATCCTGGGACGACCGCTCCATGCTCTGGAGGGCGCCCTCCATCATCCCGTATTTTCTCCGAAGCTCCGCCTCCTTGGCGATGAGCTGACGGTCCAGGGTCTCGATCCGGGTCTGCTGGCCGGCGATCTGGGTGTCGTAGGTCCGGGTCTTCACGGCCAGGATGCCTCCGGTCTCCACGTAGGGCCGGTACAGGGCGTCCAGGCTGAAGGCCACGCCGGAATCGACCAGAAGGTCACCGTCCGCGTCGTATCCGAAGAGGCGGCGTACGGTCTCGAAATCGTCCCGCAGGGCGTTTCCGAGGGCCTCCTCGTCGATCTCCAGGTAGCCCCGGAGGCGGGAGGCGTCATAGCCGCCGGCTCCGCCCCGGGCGGCGTTGGTGGATATGCCGATCCGGCCCAGGACGGCGCTGGTCTCACCCACCGGCTGGGGACTCGAGGTGATCCTCTGCATGGAGGTCCGGAGCAGGTTCAGGGTGGAGTCGCCCTGGAGGAGCCCCAGCCGTTCTGTGGCGGCCTTCCTCTCCTCGTCGGTATAGTACGAAATCTCCTGGACCAGGCGATCGTCGTTGCGGGAGAGGATGTTGATGTCCGCCATCAGGCGGTTGTAGTTCCCCACCATCTCGATGATGGCTTCCTTGGATTTATCCCGATCCGGCTCCACCTTGAGACGGATCTTCTTGTCCGAGGCTTCCTGGAGGTTCAGGGTCACCCCCGGGATCAGGTCGGAGATGGAATTGGAATCCCGTACCACCTCGATCCCCTCCAGGGAAACGACGGCGTCCCGGGCGGTGTCCACGGGATCCCGGGGCTTGAGGCCCCCCGTTTCCGTGGGATCGTAGACCCGGACGTTCCGCACCTCCACGTCCCGGTGGGTGTTCCGGTTGCGCACCCCGAGGCCGGAGATGTCCGCCAGGTAGTCCGCGAGGGGTACCGTAACCGTGCGGAACTCCTCGGAATCGGGCTGGGCGGGCAGGGGCACCGAGCGTCCGGAACCGTCCACCAGGAAGAGGACGATCGGGTCGTCCACCCTGACCGGAGGGGGGGGAGGGGTCCAGGATGGAACCCGGGGATCCGAGGGATCCGCGGTGATCGTGATTCCTTCGTAGGTGATGGATCCCGGGGCCGAAATGGACGGACCCGGTGGCGGACCCTCCGGTACGGGCGGTTCCGCCCTGCGCGTCACGCGGACTTCCATCTCGAGGACCAGGCTCTTGGCCGGAAGGGAAGGGGAGACGGGGAGCTTTGCTTCCCCGCCCGGCCCGACCGCCAGGGAACCCGGATCGGCCCG
Source organism: Treponematales bacterium (assembly GCA_041738475.1). Lineage (GTDB taxonomy): Bacteria > Spirochaetota > Spirochaetia > Treponematales > UBA12059 > JAAYUR01. The sequence goes on along the minus strand of JBGSPT010000106.1, from coordinate 9,260 downwards.
GACAAGGCTGCGGTCCAGGGACTTCTCGAAGGGCTGTGGGGCCGTCGTGGCCAGATCCCGGCGGCTCGTCCGGGCTTCCTCCACGAGGCCGGCCGCCAGGGCCCAGTCCTTGGCGGCCCCCTGGAAACCCAGGCGGTTCTTGGAGCCCGTCTTCAAGGATTCGATCACGATCGACTGCTCGGACTTGGATACGGGAATCACCCGGGCGCGCAGGATGTCCGCGCCTTTGCGGGTGAGGGCATCGGCGAATTCCTTGAGGGTCCCGCCGGAAAATTTCAGGCTAACGGTCCGGTCCCCCACGGAGAAGGCGTAGTCCCCAGCGGGTACCTTGTAGTCCGAGGCGAGCCGGCCCGATAGGAAGCGGTCCGCCGAGGCGGTCTGCTTGACAACGATGGAGTGCTCGTCCTCCAGGGCCTCCCGGGTGGCCGTGGCGGTAAGGACGACCTCGTCCGAGGACTTGGCTATCCGCTCGTTGAAGGGATTCTGGAAGGAGAAGAGGTTCCTCGTGGATTCCCGGGCGCGGGATATGCTGCGGTTGACGTCCAGCCAGGCGGTCTTCTGAAGCTGGAGGGCCTTGAGCTGTTCCTCGGCGCGGTCCTTGGGTATGCGTTCGACCTTCATCAGGTCTTCGATGAGTTTTTTGGTGTCGTATTTGCTCGTGACGCCGGGGATCGTTATGTCCGACATGACGGACGGGCCCTTCCTTCCCGATCAGATTGCCGGAGCCGGGCAGTCCGGTCCTTCCGGCAGATTCGTCACGCCCGCTCGTCGAACAGGATTCCGATCACCTCGCGGATTCTCTCGTGGACGTGCTGGAGCTCGGCGGGCGGGATCTCCTTGATGATCTTATCGGTCTCCGAATCGATCACCTTGACCACCACCTGGTCGAGCTTTTCGTTCAGCGCGAAGGAGAGGCGGCGGTTGAAGGCCTGGCTGACCTGCTGGAGTTCGCTCAGGACCAGCTCCATGTTGACCGGTTCCCGGGGAGCGGGAGAGGGGGCGGTCCGTGCCGCGGCCTCCCGCACTGCGGCTTCCCTCAGGATCTCTGCCTGGGGCGTGCCGTGCTGAATTATGGAAACATCCATGTCTTCCTCCTCGAACGGGAAGAAAAGAACGGGAGAGGGGCGCGATCCCCCCCCGTCCTGGGTTTGCCGCGGGCCGCGGCGGAAAGAAGACGTCCAGAAATCTCTCCGACGCGTATACCCGCAAAACGGTTTTCCTAGGCTAGGATCTGCATCACCGACTGGGAGCGCGTGTTGGCCTGGGCGAGCATCGCGCCGCCGGCCTGGCTCAGGATCTGGTTCTTTACGTAGTCCACCATCTGGGAAGCCATGTCCGTGTCGCGGATCCGGCTTTCGGCGGCCTGCAGGTTTTCCGCGGCGATGGCGACGCCCTTGGCGGCCATCTCGAAGCGGTTCTGGTAGGCGCCCAAGTCAGCCCGCTGCTTGGACACGACGCGCAGAGCGGCATCCACGGTTCCGATCGCGGCGTTGGCCTTGGTCGGGTCGTCGATGGCGATCTGTTCCGCGGACCCCTGGGCTCCCTGAAGTCCGAGAGCCTGGGCGGTCATGGTGCCGATGTAGACGCGTTCGTTCTGGTCCATGTTCGCGCCCACCTGGAACTGCATGACCTGGGGACCTTCCTGTGCGAATCTGCCGGTCAGGATGTTCATGCCGTTGAACTGGGCATGGCTGGCGATCCGGTTGATCTCGTCTACCAACTGGGAGACTTCGACCTGGATCTGCATGCGGTCCTCGGCGCTGTAGATGCCGTTGGCCGACTGTACGGCAAGTTCCCGGATCCGGTGCAGGATGTCCTGCGATTCCTGCAGGTACCCTTCCGTGGTCTGGATGAACGAGACGCCGTTCTCGATGTTCTTGGTGGCCTGGTTGAGACCGCGAACCTGGCTGCGGAGCTTTTCGGACACCGCGAGCCCGGAAGCGTCGTCCCCGGCGCGGTTGATCCGCAGGCCGGAGCTGAGCTTCTCGATGTTCTTGTTGAGTTCGCCCTGGGTGACGCCGAGAGAACGGTTGGCGTACATCGCGCTCATGTTGTGGTTGATGATCATATAACCCTCCTTGAAGGCCTTGGGAGGCCGTCCTGGCCGCCCATCCCGCGCACATGGCCGTGGGGCCGGAAAACAATAGGTCCGCGCCGTTTCCCGTCCGTCTTACCCCGTGCGGCGGGAACTCGGCCCTTCTGTAGGCCGAAATCCCGCCTCATGTACGCTCAGAGAGTGTTTTTCAAAGATCGCCGCGGCCGTCTCCGGCGTTCGCGCCGCCGGAAACGGTCCGATCGGTCGGAAAGGCGCCCGGGGAAACCCCGCGGGCGCCCTTCGCCTTTTATAGTATACTACGCTACTGGAGCAGCTGCAAGACCGTGGCCGTCTTCTGGTTGGCCTGGGCAAGCATGGCGCTCGCGGACTGGACCAGGATACGGTTCTTGGTGTAGTCCACCATCTCGTTGGCCATGTCGGCGTCTCGGATCCGGCTCTCCGCGGCCTGCAGGTTCTCGGCTCCGATGTCGATGCCGCGGACGGCGTGCTCCAGGCGGTTCTGGTAGGCGCCCAGGTCGGCGCGCTGCTTGTTGACCACCTTGAGGGCGGCGTCCAGGATCCCGATGGAGCGGTTGGCGCTGTCGGGGCCGGAGAAGGTGATGATCGCCTCGCTGCCCGGGTCCTTGACGCCCAGGGCCTTGGCGGTCATGGTGCCGATGTAGACCCGCTCGCGCTGGTCCATGTTGGCGCCGATGTGGAACCACATGGAGCCGGTGGGGATGTTTTCGCCGGTCTCCCGGGCGAAGCGTCCGGTCAGCAGGTTCATGCCGTTGAACTGGGCGTGGCTGGCGATGCGGTCGATCTCGTCCACCAGCTGGGAAACCTCCACCTGGATCTGCATCCGGTCCTCGGAGCTGTAGATGCCGTTCGAGGCCTGGACGGCGAGCTCACGGAGCCGCTGGATGATGTCCTGGGATTCCTGGAGGTAGCCTTCCGTGGTCTGGATGAAGGAGATGCCGTTGGCGGCGTTCTTGCTGGCCTGGTTGAGGCCGCGGATCTGGGATCGCATCTTCTCGGATACGGCCAGTCCGGAAGCGTCGTCCCCGGCGCGGTTGATGCGCAGGCCGGAAGACAGCTTCTCCATGTTCTTGTCGATGTAGGATCCGTTGACCCGCAGGTTGCGGTCCGCGAACATGGCGCTCAGGTTGTGGTTGATGATCATAGAGTTCCTCCTTGAATGATTCACGCGAAGCATCCTTGCCTCGCGGTTCTAGCGTCCGGCGTTTTCCCGGCCTCCCGGCCGATCGCCGTTCCATCCCCCTTTCCCGACCCGACGGCCCGCCCGAAGGGGGCGTGGACGTCGGCTGTCGTCGGATTCGATGCGGTGAAAGGGCGCCCGGCAGCCGCAGGTGACGTCCGGGCGGACCTTCTCCGCTCAGAGTATCGGCAGGAAGGGTGAAAAGCTTTAGGGGAAAGCGGACAGAGGACGGTGGTCGGTGGACAGTGGTCGGTGGACAGTGGTCGGTGGACAGTGGTCGGTGAACAGTGGACAGTGGCCGATGGACGGAAGCAACAGCGGACCGCGGCGGAGGAAGACGCTAAAGCGTACAATGCGGCCGCCATTCGCAATGTACTTCCGTCCACTGTTTACTGTCCACCGTTCACCGCACTATACTTCCCCCATGAACTCATCCACCTTCACCCATACGGCCTCCGACGGCATCGGCATTTTCGTGCGGCGCTGGGCCGGGGACTCCGCGCCCAAGGCCCTGGTCCTGGTTGCCCACGGCGTGGCGGAGCATTCGGGCCGCTACGCGCGCCTGGCCGCGTCACTGGTTCCCGGGGGGTACGAAGTCTGGGCCCCGGATCATCGGGGGCACGGCCGGACGGCCTCGGCCTACGGCGGCCGAGGCTGGTTCGCCGAAGAGGGCGGCATCCGACGGGTCGTGGACGACATGGCCGAGATACGGGACCGGATGGCCGCGGAGCGGCCGGGCCTGCCGATCTTCCTGTTCGGCCATTCCATGGGCAGTTCCCTGGCCAGATACTACATGGTCCTGTACGGTAAGGATCTTGCGGGATGCGCCCTTTCCGGGCCTCTGGCCCTCGATCCCTTCCTGGCCGTCGCCGGCGACCTCATCGTGGCCGCGGGGCGGTTCCTCCAGGGAGGACGGGGGATCGCGAAATTCGCCCACGGGCTGACCCTGGGATCCTACGCCAAGCCCTTCCGGCCCGTCCGCACGCCCCAGGACTGGATTTCCCGGGATCCGGCGGAGGTGGACGCCTACATCGCGGACCCGGACTGCGGATTCGTGTGCACCTGGGACTGGTACCGGGACATCAACGAGGGTACCAAGTTCGTGGAGGACCCCCGGAACGTCGAGCGGATCCCGAAAGCCCTGCCGATCTACATATTCGCGGGTGCCGCGGACCCCGTCGGGGCGGCGTCCGGGGGAGCGGATCGACTCGCGGACGCGTACGGGGCGGCGGGAATTCGGGACGTCCGGCTGAAGGTGTACCCGGGCGGACGGCACGAGAGCCTGAACGAAGTCAACCGGGACGAGGTGACCCGGGATCTTGCGGACTGGCTGGACGGTCGGGCCGATCCGGGGCGGAAGTCCGGTTCTTGACGAGGCCCGTTCCCCGCAGGGTATAATCCCCGCAAGAATTACCGCACCCTCGAGTGCAAAGTCAGAGGTCCGTTTGCTCGTTCGATACAGTACGGGAAGCGACGGCCGCCCGGTCAAGCGGGCGCTCGTCTACACCGCGGCAGAACACCGCATCGAAAGAAGATCCATCGATCCCGACGCTCTCCGCATCGTGGAGCATCTCCGGGCCAACGGGCATACGGCCTATATCGTCGGCGGGGCGGTGCGGGACATGCTCCAGGGCAGGCGCCCCAAGGACTTCGACATAGTCACCGACGCCCAGCCTCCCAGGATCCGCAAGATCTTCCGGAACAGCCGGGTGATCGGCCGGCGGTTCCGCCTGGTCCACGTCTACGCGGGCCGGAAGATCTTCGAGGTGTCCACCTACAGATCCATAGCCGACGGCACCATCGGGAACACCTACGGCACCATTGAGGAGGACGCCCTGCGGCGGGACTTCACGATGAACGCCCTGTATTTCGACCCCCTGGACAATCTGCTGGTCGACTATGTGGGCGGGTACAAGGACATGGAAGCCCGGATCATCAAGCCCGTCATTCCCCTCGCGACGATCTTCAAGGAGGATCCCGTACGGATGATCCGAGCCGCGAAATACGCGGCCATCACGGGATTCCGGATCCCCTTCCGTACCGGCTGGGCCATCCGTTCCCATTCGGCTCTGCTGGCCACCGCGTCGCCGTCCCGCTTGACCGAGGAGGCCATCAAGATACTGGGGTCCGGGAAGTCGGCGGAAATCTTCCGGCACCTGGATCGGTACCGTCTCCTGCCCGGCATCCTGCCCGCGCTGGCTGCCCGCCTTGCCGCTTCCCCGCAGCGCAAGGACGCCTTCTTCGTCGCCCTTACGGAACTGGATCGGCATATCGAGGCCAGGGCGGACAAGGCCCTGGCGGGGCTCCTGGCCTTCGTCCTCCGGGACGAGGTGGCCGCCCTCTGCGCGGAGCATCCCGTGGGCGAGCCCTCCGAGGTGTTCCGCATGGCGGTCCAGGCTTCCCGGGAACTCCTTTCTCCCCTCAACATGCCGCGGATCGAGTTGGAGACGGCGGTGGCCTCGGTGTTCATCCGGCCCGAGAGCCCCCCGAAGCCGCCTCGCAAGCGCAGGCGCCGCCGCTCCCGGGGCCGTAAATCCGCGGGACAGGAGACCGGAGAATCCCCGGCTCCCTGAGCCGCGCCTCCGCGGGCGGCCGCCCCGGGGATTCCCGTATTTCCGTCCGGGCTTGACAAGAGAAAATCCTTACGGAGATGATAGGGTTGTGAACATCGAAAAGCTCTCGGCCCTTTCCGACGAAGCTCTTCTCACCCTGGCTGACAAGCTGGGGCTGATCGTTCCCGCCGGGTTGGAGCGCTCCTTCCTGGTCGAAGCCCTCATGGAAGCCCTGGCCGAGGACTCCGAGGAGCGCGAGGAAGCCCTGGACTCCTCGGAGCGCCTCGAGGAGACGAAATACGGCTGTACGGATTCCGACATCCTCGATGCCTCCCTCGACGCGGGGTGGTGCTGCGACAGCCGGTACAACGAGACGATGGTCCGCCTCCTGGTGCGGGATACCGCCTGGGCTTTCGCGTTCTGGGACGTCAACGACGAGGAGAGAGCCCAATTCAGGACCGGGGAGCCCGGGAGCACGTTCCAGGGATGTTTCCTTCGGGTGATGGAGGACGGCGGAGAGTCCTCCCGGAGCGCCGACCACTTTGACATTCCCGTGGACGAATCGGATCTACAGTGGTACATCAACCTTCCCCAGCCGGACAGCCGCTATCGCATCGACCTCTGCTGCAGGATCGGCGGGAAGACCCGGGTCCTGGCCCGGTCCAACGTGGTCCAGACGCCCCGAGGTTCCCTTGCCGAGGAGTCCTCCGCCATGGATCCGAAGACCGTTGAGCTCCTTGCCCTCTCGGGGTTCGGGGAGTTGGACATCCTGCCCTCGGAGGATCGTCATCCCTCGCGCATCCTCTCCGGAGCCGAGGTCGAGGAGTGAGGATGGAACGCGGCTATATCGCCCTGGTGCTCAACGCCCATCTGCCCTTCGTCCGCCAACCTGAGTATCCCCGTTTCCTTGAAGAACGCTGGCTTTTCGAGGCCGTTTCGGAAACCTATCTGCCCCTCCTGCGGGTCCTGCGGAACCTGGAGGCTGAGAAGATCCCCGTCCGGCTTACCCTGGTCCTGTCGCCCACCCTGACTGCCATGCTTGCCGACGAAGTGCTGAGGGAACGGTACGTGGCCTGGCTGGACAATCAGATCGAGCTGGCCCGGAGGGAAAAGGAGCGGACCGCCGGAGATCCATCCTTCGCCCGGCTGGCTTCGCTCTACTCGGATCTGTACACCTCCGACAGGGACGACTTCACGATCCTGTACGGAGGGAACGTCCTTACGGGGTTCGACTATTTCTACAAGAAAGGCCGGTTGGAGATCATGACCTCCGCGGCCACCCACGCCTTCCTGCCCCTCTACCGGGACATCCCCGAGGCCGTGGCGGCCCAGGTGGAGACCGCCATGATCTCCCACCGCCGGCACTTCGGGAAGGTCGCTTCCGGGTTCTGGCTGCCCCAGCTCGGTTGGTACCCCGGGATGGAGGAGGTGCTGAAGAGCTATTCTGTGCGCTACACCCTGGTGGCCACCCGGGGGGCCCTCCTGGGAAAACCGGTACCGAAATACGGTTCCTATTCCCCCGTCTCCTGCCCCAACGGCCTGTCGGTATTCATCCGGGACGCCCGGGCTACCGACGCGGTCTGGTCCGAACAGACGGGATACCCCGCGGATCCGGTATACAGGGATTTCTACCGGGACATAGGATTCGACCTTCCCCTGGATTATATCGCTCCCTGGCTGGAGGACGGGAGCCGGGGCTTCACGGGGTTCAAGTACTGGGCCGTCACGGGCCGGACGGAGGAGAAAAAGCCCTATGACCCCGATGCAGCCGCGGCCCGGGCCGTAGAACATGCGCGGAGCTTCCTGGACGGCCGGGCCGATCAGATCCGGAAGGCCGGGGCCTACATGGACCGGCCTCCCCTGGTGGTCTGCCCGTACGACGCGGAACTCCTGGGCCACGGATGGTTCGAGGGGCCCCAGTGGCTGGAAGCCCTCTTCCGGATGGGCAAGGATAGGCAGGAGCTCCGTTTCGTGTCCTTGGGAGAATACCTGAAGCTCCACCCGGAGCATCCGGTCTCCGTCCCGGAGTTCTCCTCCTGGGGCAGCGGCGGGTACGCCGGGGTGTGGCTGGACGGGTCCAACGACTGGATCTATCGGCACAGCTACAAGATGCTGGACCGAATGATGGAGCTGGCGGAGCGCTTCCCCAACGAGACGGGCCTGAAGGAGAGGGTCTTGAACCAGGCGGCCCGGGAGACGCTTCTGGTCATGTGTTCCGACTGGGCCCTCCTGATCCGGGCTGGCAAGGCCGGCGCCTTCGCCCGAAGGCAGGTGGAGGACGCGGTCGCCAATTTCCAGCGCATCTACGAAATGCTCTGCGCCAACACCGTGGGGACCGAGTGGATCACCCGTCTTGAAAAACGGAACAACCTCTTCCCGGGTATCAACTACCGGATGTTCCGCCGGAAGAGGCCCTGAGCCCGCGGTGGCGAAGACAAACGCCGTCCGCATCCTGGAAGCCTCCGGCCTGGCCTTCCGATTGGCGGAGTACCCCGTGGACGAGGCGGATCTTTCCGCACCCGCCGTGGCCGCCAAGATCGGCCTTCCCGCGGACCAGGTCTTCAAGACCCTGGCGGCCCGGGGGGACCGCACGGGCCCCTTCCTGGCCTGCGTGCCCGGAGACGCCGAACTCTCCCTCAAGAAAGCGGCCGCGGCCACGGGCAACAAGAGCGTCGAGATGCTTCCCCTCCGGGAGCTGGAGCCCCTGACGGGGTACGTCCGGGGCGGCTGTTCCCCCATCGGGACCCGGAAGCGCCTGCCGGTTTTCCTGGACGAGACCGCCCAGCTCTTCCCGGAAGTGTCCGTCAGCGCCGGAGCCCGGGGCATCCAGATGATCCTGGCGCCCGCGCAGCTCCTTGCGGCGGTGCGCCTGGGCAATCTCTCCGCAGAGTGGGCGGACCTGGTGTAACGGAGCCGCCGACAGGCTCGGGCGGTCTCTTGGACAGCCCGGGCGGCCTCACAAGCCTCGCGCCGCAATGGTTGACGAGGGTCTTTCGGCCGGGCATACTGCGGTATGCAATCCCGCGACATCTTCGACAACCTCTCCCCCCTGGACCATCGATACTGGGAGGCCAACCGGGAGCTCTTCGACTCCCTGTCGGAGCGGCTTTCGGATCGGGCTTCCGTCCGGGCCTGCGTCCTCGCGGAGATCGCCCTGCTGAAGGCCCATCTGGCCGCCCGGGGGCTGGCGACGGATGAACGGTTCAAGGAATTGGACGCCCTGGCCGATTCCGTGGACCCCGAGGAGGTTGCCCGGGAGGAAGAGAAGACCCGGCACAACATCCGCGCCCTGGTGAACGTCCTCCAGTCCAAGGTGCCCGCGGACCTCGCCCCCCTCGTCCACCTGGGGGCCACCAGCGTCGATATCCTGGACACGGCCCGGGCGCTCCAGCTCCGGGGTGCCGTCCTGGAGGTTCTTCTGCCCCTCCTGGCCCGGGTGCTGGCCGAGCTGGCC
>JBGSPT010000104.1:0-2239 GCA_041738475.1 Treponematales bacterium | reverse complement strand
CAGGGCCGGGTCCGTCCGGCTCATGTCCGGTCCCGATACCGCCTCCCGTCCCGAGGAGGCCAGCCGGTCAAGGGAGGCTTCGATCCGGCTCAAGGAGGAGCGGGCCGCGGCGCCCAGGGCCGCGGGATCGGCCTCGGTTTTGCGGACGTCCCAACGGGAGAGCAGGGAACGGGCTTCCTCGGCGAGGGGGATGTGCTCGATCCGCCTCCGCACGTCGGCGTCCAGCTTCCAGAGGTCCGTGGCGGCCCAGGGCTCGTCGACCTTGCGGAATTCCGACTCGCCCTTCCTGCGGGCATACAGGACGTCGTCCACCATCATGAGCTTTTCCCCGGGGACTCCCGTGATCCGTTTGACCAGGGGGTCGGACTTCGGGGTTCCGTCCGGCAGGGTAGCGTCCAGGTGGACCGCCGTCAGGGTGATCATGTAGACGAACTGGGAAACGTGCTTCTTGAGGTCGACCCGGTGGTTCTCCGGGTACCTCGGGTTGGCGATGGTGACCACGTCGCCCCGGCGCGGGAGGCGCAGGAAGGGCGCCCGCCACTCGGTCAGGGGTATCCGGGGACCCGTGGTGAGCTTGACCGTGAAGGGACGGTCCTTGACCAGGAAGGCCGGAACCATGGACTCCGAGGGCACTTCGTAGAGCTGGAAAACGAAGATATTGACCACCAGCACCGCGATGGCTGCCCAGGCTATCGCGTCCACCCAGTCCAGGACGACCGCCGCGAATCCGCGGGGGCTTCCGTTCCCGGGCCCGGCGTTTCCTCAAGGCCCGGTCGGCGACCTCTTCGGGGGCGATGACCCCAGCGGCTGCCAGGACCTCCGGGCGGCCGATCAGGAAGAAGGTCAAGCCTCCCGCGGCTACCGCCGACAAGGTCAGGATGAACAGGAACAAGACCCGGCCCGGGCCGATCAAGTCCGCGTTGCTCCACTCGATCCGGGGCAGGGCGTGGGCGAAGTAATAGATCGGGAGGGAATATCCCGTGAATTTCTTCCAGGCGGGGAAGAGGCGCGTCCTGCCCTTGAGGAAGGCCGCGCGCAGGAAGGCCAGCTCCCCGGCGGCTATCGCCAGGGTCGTGAGCAGGTAGACCGCATACAGCCCCCCCGGTCTGGACAGACCGGTCAAGGGAATGGAACCGAGGAGGATTCCGACATAGACCAGACCCGGGATCCGGGGCCTGAGGGCTTCGGGTGCCGTAGGAACGGCGGATTCTTCGCCGGAGGGAGACGAGGTTTGCTTCTGCGCCGCGGACTTTCCGCGGGCGGGTCGGGACGCGGGGGCGTGTTTCATCTTGGAAAGGAGTATCGAAGAGACCGGGCCTTTCCGTCAATGCCGCAGAACCCTACCGGATTCCTTCCGCCGCCTCCCGGGAGCCCGCACGGGGCTTCCCGGGGTCAGGGAGCCGTATAGACCGCGTAGGGACGGCCGTCCCCGGTCCTTCCGATCTCCCGGATCCTTCGTGAACCCTCCAGGGTGGCCTCCTCGGTCCTCTCCATCTCCTCGAAGGCTATCTTGTCCTCCTCCGGGGCATTCGGATGGAGTATGCGAAGCCGGAGATCCTCGTTGGCGGCGTCCGTCGCGGAGTACAGCTCCTCCTCCCCGTGGGCTTCCAGGAGGGAGAGGATCCGCCAGGTTCCGATGCTGTCCATAGTTCCTCCTTTTCCCGCCCGGCGGGAATGCGGGCGGTACAGGACGATACGGTGCTTCCTCGCATCCCGCGGGGCGAAAACGTTTCTATAAATAAAACAACGGGTTCCGGCGGCAGGTAACGCTTTCGGACAGGCGGCTTCCCTTGACCGCCCGGACCGGGCGGGCTAGACTGGCCGCCAGCGTGATACCCTCGCTTTACCTCCGTGCCCTGACCTCGCCGGACGCCGACCGCCCGGCCGTGTTGGAGGCCCTGCTCCGGGATCGGGGCGTCGTTCCCGTCCGGATCCCCCTGGCCGGAAGTCTCCACCTGGCCGTGAAGTTTCCGGACGCTTCCTACAACCCCCGATACCGGACCAAATTGCTCGTAGCGCACCATGACCGAAGTCCCGGCGGCTCCGGAGCCCTGGATAACGGTGCGGCCTGCCTCCAACTCGCGGATCTGGCTGGACGTCTGGTTTCCCGGAAGGAGCCCCACAACACGGTGCTCCTCTTCACCGATTCGGAGGAATCCTCCGGGGCGGGTTCCCAGGGGTCCTATTCGGTGGCCCGCGCCCTGGAGGGCCGGGTGCGTGCCCTGGCGGGGGAGGGCGG
>JBGSPT010000095.1:0-12035 GCA_041738475.1 Treponematales bacterium | reverse complement strand
AGGGACCGCGCGCGTTCCACGTCCGCCCGGGCTTGGCCCTCCAGGCCTCCGAGCCGGACGGCCAGGAGGAGGACCGCCGCGACGGCGAGGATGCCGACCAGGATGCGGATCAGGATGTTCATCATTCCAGCCCTCCTTCGTCGGCGGCGACGGCCTTCTCCAGGGCATCCTGGAGGGCCCTCAGAATCACCTTGCTGCTCCCGGTGGCTCCGCTGACCGTGTCCACCGCGAGGCTCTGGGCGGCGATCACCCGATCCGCGATCGCCTCCGCGGGCTTGCCCTTCCCGCAGTCGTGCCTAAGGATCTCGATACCGGCGATCCCGCGGGACCGGGTGTCCACGGACACCGTCGCGGATACCAGGGTGGTCTTCCATTCCCCGGTCCAGGTTCCGTCGGCGGCCTTGGCCAGGTCGGGCTCGACGATCTCGATGCGGTCGATCTCGCCCATGAACGCGCAGCCGCCCGTAAGGAGGGCAAGCGCGGCGGCGGCCGTTACGGCCCGCCGCCTTCCTTCCGATCTCATACATCGCTCCTTCCGCGCCCGTTCCGGCGCGCAGATTCCATATGCCCGGCCGGGGATCTCCCGCCGGAAGGCCGCCCCGAGGCGGCGGCCCGAACGGCCCCGACCAGGTAGTCGGCGGCCGATTCGATCAGTTCCTGTTCCCGGGCCCGGGGAATCTCCTCGTCCTGGACCAGGGAGAGGGCCATGCCGTACAGGGTCGCCGCGACCCAGCGGCCGATCCGCGCCGTCTCCCCGGGGTCCCGGGTTCCCCCCAGGATCGCCGCGACCAGGGCCGGGACGTCCCCGAAGGAGCCGCCCTCGACAGAAGCCCCGGTGAGGGCGGGCTCGGTCCTGGACCATTCCGCGGCCAGCCGGAAACCCGGCCGGTCCCGGACCCAGAACCGCAGGTAGTACCGGACCGTGGCAGTCAGGAGTTCCTCGGGGCCTAGAGCGCCGCGCCGGGCCGCCTCGAGGCCCCGGACGAAGCGTCCGTACCCCCGCTCGATCATGGCCCCGACGATCTCCGCCTTGGACCCGAAATGCCGATACGCCGCCGGGGCGGACAGGCCGATCCGTTCCGCGATGGCCCGCATCGACAGGGATTCCAGCCCCCTGGAGCGGGCTATCTCCTCCGCGGCGTCGAGTATCCTCGACCGGGTGTCCGGGCTCTCCGGTTCCGTCATACCGAATGTCCTCCCCGCGTTTCTGTTAACGCTGTTAACTTCGAACGTTCATATTGTTAACAGTGTAAACAGGCCTTGTCAAGGGGCCGGGACGGGGTTCCGATCGGCCTTGGCTCGCTTGACAGGAAGGGTCCGGGGGACGATAGTGCGGATAGGCGGGATGCTGATCGTGCGAATCTGACGGGGCCGGGTCGGGACCCGGCGACGCTGGAGGCCGGGGCGGTGATCGAGGCGAAGACGATACTCCTTGTCGAGGACGAGGCCTTCATTGCCCTGGCGGAACGCCGAACCCTGGAAAAGCACGGATACACTGTCCTGACCGCGTCCTCCGGAGCCGCCGCCGTCCGCGCCGCCGAGGAGAATCCCGGGATCGACCTGGTCCTCATGGACGTGGACCTGGGCTCCGGCATGGACGGTCCCGAGGCGGCGGCACGGATCCTCGAACATCGGGATCTGCCCGTGGTATTCCTCTCCTCCCACACGGAACCGGAGGTAGTGGCCCGGACCGAGCGGGTTTCCTCGTTCGGATACGTGGTCAAGGACAGCGGGGAGACGGTCCTGGTCGCTTCGATCAAGATGGCCTTCCGCCTCTTCGAGGCCAAGCGGGACGCCGCCGATCGGGAGGCGGCCCTGGCGGAAAGCGAGCGGCGTTTCCATCGCATGCTGGACGTGGTTCCGGACATGATCTCCATCCATGACCCGGAATTCCGCATCCTCTACAGCAACTGGCAGGGCTTCGGGGCCGTACCGGAGGATCGGCGCAAGCCGGGAACCCGGTGCCATCAAACCTATCGCGGCCTTTCCGACGTCTGCCCCGACTGCCGGGCGGGTCGGGTCCTCCGGATGAAGACCCCCTTCCGGACCGAGGCGGAACTTCCCGACGGGACCTGGGTGGATATCCGGGTCATCCCCCTCCTGGACGCCGCAGGCAACGTGGAGTCCTTCATGGAGTGGGTCCGGGACATCACGGAAAGCCGGCGGGCCGAGCGGGCTCTTCGGGAGGAGCGGGAACGACTCCGGTTCATCATCGACGGCGCCGGCCTGGGCACCTGGGAATGGGACGTACGCAGCAACCGCACGGTCTTCAACGACACTTGGGCCGCCATGCTGGGGTATTCTCTCGAGGATCTTACCCCCTACGACTACAAGACCTGGGTCCGCCTTGTCCACCCCGACGATATCGGCCGGGCGGAAACCGCCCTGGACGACTGCATCTCCGGCCGGGCGCCGCAATATGAGTGCGAGTTCCGCATGCGGCACAAGGACGGGCACTGGATTTGGATCCTGGACCAGGGCCGCGTCATGACCCGGGACGATCAGGGCCGTCCGTCCCTCATGTTCGGGACCCATACGGAAATCGACAGGATCAAGAGGACCGAGGAGGAGCTCCGGAGGGGTCTGGATGAGAAGGAGCTCCTGCTCCGGGAAACACATCACAGAATAAAAAACAACATCGCCTCCATCGCTAGCCTCCTTTCCCTTCATGCGGGACATGTCGACAGCCCGGAGGCCCAATCGGCCCTGAACGAGGCCCTGGGCAGGGTCCGGAGCATGCAGGCCCTATATACGAAGATGCTCTCCGCCCGAGAGGATGTCCGGGAGGTTTCGGTCCCGGAGTTCCTCTCGGACATCGCGGATTCGGTTGTAGAGCTGTTCCCCGCCACGGTTTCCATTTCCTTGGAAAAGCGCTTCGATGCCTTGTCCTTGGACGCTAAGCAGCTTTTCCCCCTGGGAATCATCCTCAACGAACTCCTGACCAACGCCATGAAGTACGCCTTCACAGGTCGTGCGGCGGGGCGCATTGAAGCCGCCCTGGAACGCCGGGGAGATCGGGTAACCTTCATCCTACGGGACGACGGGACGGGGCTTCCCCCGGGCTTCGATCCGGCAGACTCCCGGGGCTTCGGGATCACCCTTGTCCGCATCCTGAGCGAACAGCTGGGCGGGACGGCCCGGTTCGAGTCGGAAGCCGGGACCCGGGTGGCGGTCGAATTTTCGTTGCGGTAGCCCCGGCGCGGGACTCGTCTCCGGTCCTCCACCGCTCATGAGGACTCCATGAATTATCCTGGCCGAAATTGACATCGCCGCCCGGGACGGGGGATACTCGAACCATGGACAAGATCAAACGCATAGCCCTTGTGGCCCATGACAACCGCAAGAAGCACATGGTCGAATGGGTGGAATACAACTGGAACACACTGATGCGGCATCGCCTGGTGTGTACGGGCACCACGGGAAGGCTCGTGGAGGATACGATCCGGGGGAAGGCGGGGTCCTCGATCCCCAGGGATTATTCGATCCGCCGCCTGAAGTCGGGCCCCCTGGGCGGGGACCAGCAGTTGGGGGCCCTCATCGCGGACGGCGAGATCGACGCCATCATCTTCTTCTGGGACCCCATGTCCCCGCACCCCCACGACGTGGACGTCAAGGCCCTCCTGCGCATCGCCGTGCTCTACAATCTGCCCATAGCCTGCAACCGCTCCACCGCGGATTTCCTCATATCCAGTCCCCTGATGGACAGGGTCTACGAACCGCAATTGGTGGATTATTCGGCGTATATCGAACGGGAGATCGGGTGACCCCTGCGGGGTTCTAGAACCCCGCGGTGACGTGGAAGAGGCGGACCCCCGCTTCCTCGTCGGGGCTTCGGATCAGCCGGATACCCCGGGTTTCCCGGACAACCACCTCGACGGTCGCCAGGACGGGACATCCCGCCTCCAATACGTGCCCCCCGAAGATCCGGTCCTTCTCGTCGCACAGAAGGGCGTGGAGATGTAGGAAGGGCGAGCCGTCCTCCTCTTCCCCCAGGGTTCCCTGGGCGGACAGGATCTCGAGGGGACCGCCGCGTTCCTGGGGTTTCGTGAAGACGAAGCCCGGAGAATTCCCCGGGGCCTTGTTCACGTAGATGAACCGGACCCGGGAGAGGCTTCCGATCATGGAGGCCACATACCCGAAGCGGATTCCGGACTCCGCGCACATCGAGAGGATCCCCGGGACAAGGTCGGTCCCGGGCAGGAGGCGTCCGATCAGGGTCCTGCCGATTTCGGAGACGGCGTATTCGGTTCGGATTTCCATGGAAAAAGTCTCGCAGGTCCGGGACAGGTTGTAAAGGGACTGAGCGCAATTTCCCGGTTTGAGATGGAAGAGAACACTAGTAAATTAATAATAATAGTGAGGTACCCATGAAGCTTAATAGACGTACCGTATTCCTAGTTATTCCGGCCATCGCCGCGGGGCTTCTTGCCGTGTCCTGCGTGTCCGGGAGGCCCCCGGCCGGCATGTCCGGCATGCACGCCATGCACGACCTGTCGTCGGAATACGAATTTCTGGTGGAGATGATCCCCCATCACCGGGAGGCCGTGGACACCTCCCGGGCCGTGACCGCCCGGACCGTCCGGCCGGAACTCCGGGAGTTCACCGACAAGATCGCCCGGGATCAGGAGAGGGAGATCGAGATGATGCGGGGCTGGCTGGCGGAATGGTACCCCGGCAGAAGCACTAAGGCGGACTATCGTCCCATGATGCGGCCCACGGACGGTTTGTCCCCGGACCGGGCGGATCGGGCCTGGCTGGAGGACATGATCATGCACCATCGCATGGCGGTCATGATGGCGGACTCCGTGCTCCGGGGAGGGTTTTCTTCCCGGCCGGAGACGGTCGAGCTTGCCCGGGCGATCGTGACGGCCCAGAACCGGGAGATCGAGATCATGGAGAGATGGTTGTCCGAGTGGTACGGAGTGACCGCCGGTGGAATGCACGGGATGCACTGAGCGGATCGCGGATCGGGCGGGACGGGAACAAGGACAGGTAGTCCGGTCCGGGCGTCCCGGCCGGTTCGGCGCGGTACGCCCGGATCCGGGCGGTTTTGCTACTTAACCGGGTCCGTGGGAACCCGGAGGTACTCGATGTAGTAGGGATCCCCGTCGATCTCCACCTGGTTCTTGTACAGGAGTTCCACGGAGGTGACGTTGCCCAGGCCCCATCCGGCCTTGCGGTAGTCGTCAGCGGGAATCTTTTCGTGGTCCGCCCAGCCCCGGAGGTAGAACACCGGCGCGCCGACCACGAAGTCCGCCTTGGTCGCCTTGCGGCTTCCGATCACGTAGTTGACCCACTGTTTCTTGCCGTCCGAGACCCAAAGGGCTTCCGCCTGGTTCTTGGTGGCCGCGCTGGCGGGGGTCAGGATCTTGGCCAGACGGAATCCGGAATCGAACATGGAGCGGGAGTCCGCGGACGCCAGGATCTCGCCGGACTGGAACTCCACGGGAGCCGCGGCGGAAGCCGTGGCCGCGCCTCCGCTCGGGACGCCTCCGCTTCCGGGGACGACCGCGCCGAGGGCTCCGCTCAGGGCTCCCTGGGCCATGGAAGAACAGGACGCCGCGATCAAGACCAATCCCAGCGCCAGGACGAGGTAGATGTACTTTTTCATGGACCTTTCTCCTTTGACGGCATTCCCTCGGAGTGCCGGGGATTAGTATATACCTGTCCCGCAGGAAATCAAGGACGGGTTCGGCCGCCGGGATTCCGCACGACTGCGGGAACCGGAATCGAGGGCGGGCACGCGGATTTCCGGGGATCCCTGAATCAGGTCCCCGAAGCATCCGGGGATGAAAGTTCACGGATCCGGGCTTCCGCGGCGGTGAGGGACGACTCCGCCCGGGTCAGATCCTCCACGTCCAGGCAGGAACCGATATAACCCAGGAACTCTCCGGTGTCGCCGAAGCGAGGGCTGCCGATGTCCTCGATCAACCGGTAGACCCCGTCCCGGCGGCGGAGGCGGTATCGCAGGGTGAAGGGACGGCGTTCGTCGAAGGCAGCGGAGTATTCGGAGACGCATCGATCCAGGTCCTCGGGATGGACGCCTTCGGTCCATCCGTCCCCTTCCTCCTGGGCCAGGGTTCGGCCGGTGAAGTCCAGCCAAGTCTTGTTGAACCAGAAACACTTCTTATCGGTGCCGGACATCCATACCAGGGCCGGGGAAGTATCCACCACCGACGCGAACCGCCGCTCGGAATCGAGCAGGGCCGCCTGGGCCTGCCGGACCTCGGTGGTCTCGGTGAAGGACAGCACGGTTCCCGAGAAGGCCCCGGGGCCCACGCTGTAGGGAATGATCCGCATGAGGAACCAGCGTCCGTCGCCGGTGCGGATCTCCTTGATGAATTCCCGGGAGCTGGTCTGGACGGATCGGATGGCCTCCACGGGGTCCACTCCGGAGATGTAGTGGGGTATGTGGGTGATGGGCCGTCCGATGTCCGACTCCAGGAGCTTGAAGATCGTTGCCATTTGGGCGGAAAAGCGGCGTATCTCCAGGTTTTCGTCCAGGAGCAGGTGCCCGATGTGGGTGGAGGTCAGGAGGTTTTCCAGGTCGTTGTGGAGTTCCGTCAGCTCCAGGATCTTCGTATGGTATTCCGCGTTCACGGTGAAGAGCTCCTCGTTGGTGGACTGGAGCTCCTCGTTGGTGGACTGGAGTTCTTCGTTGCTGGCCAGCAGTTCCTCGTTGGTCGCCTGGAGCTCCTCGTTGGCGGTTTCCAGCTCCTCGATGGTGGCCTGGAGGTTCTCGCTGGTGAACTGGAGTTCCTGCTCCAGGTCGCGCATGCGCTGTTCGGTTTCCTTGGACAGATCGTAGTCGACCACGGTACCGGCCCGCTCCGCCGCGGATTCCCGCCGGGTCTCCGAGATGAGGACCGCCGCCAGGGGCTCCTGGCTTTTCTTGGCCGGCAGGAGCCGGACCCGGAGCTCCACGGTCTTCCCCAGGCTCGGAAGGTGGAGGTTGGAGAACTTCAGCTCCTGACCCTGCCGGAATACCTTCTGGATTCCCGTGGACAGGGGGATCGAAAGCTCCTTGGCCGCCATACGGCTTATATCCGCGGTGGGCCTTCCCGCGGGCAGTTTGAAGTACCCCTCCGTATCCCCGAGGATGTGGAGGGGCTCCATCGCTTCGTTCACGATGATGGCCAGGGGTATGTAGTCGGGCGCCAGGGATTCCAGGAAACGCTCCAGGGTCCGGTCCTCCTCGTGGCCGCGGTAATAACGCCGGGCCGAGGCGAAACGGTCCCGGAGCTCCCGGGCGCGGGTGTCCGTGACCGATGGACCCTGGATGGGTTCCAGGGGAGTCCGGGACCGTCCTGCGGACCGGTAGATCTTGTTCTTCGCGTCCCCCAGCTCGAAGTACTCCGCCGCCTCTCCGGCGGTTTCGCTGGTACCCAGGAAGAGGACCCCCCCGGGCAGGAGGGAGAAGTTGAAGTAATCCAGGACCTTGCGCTGGAGGTTGGGCTGGAGGTAGATCAGGATATTCCGGCAGCTCACCAGGTCGATGTTCGTGAAGGGCGGGTCCTTGATCAGGTTGTGCTGGGCGAAGACCACCATCTCCCGGACCGCCCGGGAAACCTGGAAGGACTCCTCGCGCTTGAAGAAGTACTTGGCGAGGTACCTGGGCGAAAGGTCCGCGGCCACGCTTTCCGGGTACACCCCCGCCGCGGCGAAGTGGATGGCGTCCTTGTCGATGTCCGTGGCGAAGATCTTCACGTCCCTTCGGAGCCCCAGGTCCTCCAGGACCTCCCGGGTCAGGATGGCCAGGCTGTAGGCTTCCTCCCCGGTCGAACAGGCGGCCACCCAGAACCGGAGCTCCCGGCCCTCGGCGGCGCGGATCAGTTCCGGAAGATCCTTGGAAGCCAGGCGTTCCCAGGCGGCGGGGTCCCGGAAGAAGCTGGTGACCCCGATCAAAAGTTCCCGGAAGAGGGCCGATATCTCCAGGGGATTCCCGTTCAGGTGGGCGACGTAATCCCCGATGGTGTTCGATTGGGTCACGGTCATGCGGCGCTCGATGCGCCGGGTTACGGTGTTCGGTTTGTAGTAGGTGAAGTCCACCTTGCAGCGTTCCCGGAGCAGGGCGAAGATGCGGGTGAGTCCGTCCTCGTCGGACAGCAGGGTCTCCGAGCGCGCCGCAAGGGACGCGTAGGGGCGGGCGACGAAGCCCATGAGCTGGCGGGGCATGTCCGCGGGTTTCAGGATGAAGTCCGGTAGGCCCGTGGAAATGGCGGCCCGGGGCATGCCGTTGAACTTGGCGCTGTCCTCGTCCTGGACCATCACCATGCCGCCGTTTTCCTTGACCTTCCGTACCCCCCGCATCCCGTCGGAACCCGTCCCGGACAGGATCACCGCCACGGCCTTTTCCCCCTGGTCCTCCGCCAGGGAGGTCAGGAAGATGTCGATGGGAAGGTTGATGCCCCGGGTATGGTCCTGCTCGCTCAGGAGGAGCTTGCCGTGGAATATGGTGAGGTTTTTCCGGGGAGGGATGAGGTAGACCCGGTTGGGTTCGACCGTGAGGCCGTCCTCGGCTCGAAGCACCTGCATCGTGGTCTTCTTGGACAGCAGTTCCACCATCAGGCTCTTGTAATCCGGCGACAGGTGCTGGATCACGATGAAAGCCAACCCCGAATCGGTGGGCATGTTCGTGAAGAACTCGTCGATCGCTTCCAGCCCTCCCGCGGATGCGCCGACGGCGACGTAGTAGGCGGGGACTTGGGTGGGGGTATCCGCTGTCTTGCGTGGTTTCACGGTTTCACCTCAAATCCGGAGATGGGGAAAAGATAGTGCACCGGCCGGAGGGCCGCAACACCGGAACGTTCCCGAACGGGACCTCATCCGGAGCCGGCCGGAACCGGGAATTCCAAAATATACCGGGTTCCCCGGTCCCGTTCCACCCGGATGCCGCCTTTCAGCTGTTCCGCCAGCAGTCCCACAAGCCGCATGCCGAAGCCCGTGGAGGTATCGATGGATACCGAGGCCGGCAGTCCGATGCCGTCGTCCGCCAGGACGATCCGGACGCGGTCCTCCTCGAGGGCCGCGGAGACCGATATCGTCCCTTCCATCCTTCCCTCGAAGGCGTGTTTCAGGGCGTTGTTCGCCAGTTCATAGATGAGGATGCCCAGGGTGGAGAGCGTCCGGGAGTCCAGCTCGAATTCCCCTGAGTCCAGTACCGTCCGGATGCCTTCCGAGCGGGCGTGGCATCGCATGATTTCCGGCAAAAGGGATTCGAGATACTCACGGACGGAAAGCCGGCCGAAGTCCCCGGCCCGGTACAGGCGGTCGTAGAGCGTCTCCATGCTGATCACCCGGCCCGCGGCGTCCTCCAGGATGGTCCGGGATTCCGGGTCCGTACGGAGATCCGCCTGAAGACGGAGAATGCTCTCCACCGCCGCCAGGTTGTTCTTGATCCTGTGATGGACTTCCTTGAGGACGAGCTCCTTTTCGCGAAGGAGCCGGGCGGAATTCTCCTCGGCTTTCTTGAGTTCCGTGATGTCGATCTCGATCCCGTCCCATACTACATGGCCGTTCGGCATTTTTCGGGGCATGGACGACAGGAGTCCCCAGCGCTCCGTGCCGTCGGGTTTCCGGAATCGGGCTTCCACGTAGAATCTCGACATGCTCCCGAGCGCCGCGTCCTCGAGATCCGAGATCCTGCGCCGCTCCTCCTCGGGAAATTGGCCGTACAGGGATCCGGGATCCGCGAGGACCGCCTCCGCGGACACTCCGTGCAGCATCTCCACGCCACCGCTTATGTAGGTGAAGCGCCGCTCCCGGTTCTCGGACCCGAAGTCCACCTGATAGACGATCCCGCCGGGGAGGTTGTCGCTGAGGGTCCGGAGACGGCTTTCGGATTCCCGCACCGCCGCCTCCGTCAGCTTCTGTCGGAGGATCAGGCCCGCCTGTCGGACGAAGGCCTCCACGAACTCCGGATCCTCGATGCCGGAACCTCGGAAGGTGAAAAAATGGAGGGCCCCCAGGAGGACTTCGCCCTTGGCCAGGCCGATCGTGTGGATCCGGTGAAGTCCTATGAGCTTTTCCACGGCCCGGGCGACGGGTTCCGGGAACTGGCCGTCGCAGAACTCCGCCAGCCCTCCCTCGAAGGGCACGAGGCGGCCGGACCTGAAATACCCGTCGTGGGTCGCCGAAAGGCGGAAGGTCCTGCCTACGGGATCGAAGCCGATCAGCCCGAGAGCCCGCCGCAGGAGATCCCCGTCCAATCCGGCCACGCATTCCAACCGGGCCAGTCCTTCGTTTTCGTCGATCGAATTGAACAGGATCACCGTGTCCGGATACCGCTCCTCCATGCTTAGGACGATGTACCTGAAGAGGTCCCGGGGGTCCTCCAGGTCGATCATCTCTGCGGTCATCCGGTTGAGGATCCGGGAGTATTGCTCCCGTTCCCGCCGGAGTTCCTCCATCCGCTTCCGGTCCGTGACGTCCCGGAGGAAGCAGATCGTGTAGCCCTGGTCAGGCACGTCCGTGGCGTTGACTTCCACCTCGATCGTCCTGCCGTCCTTGGCCCTGTGCCGGGTCTCGAAGCGGTCCGACCCGAGTTGCCGGATCCGTAGAATCTCGCCCCGGATGGCGGCGTCGTCCATGACGGCTTCCAGGTCGGCGATGCGCATGCCCAACAATTCCTCGCGGCTGTAGCCCGACATCCGGCAATAGGCCAGGTTGACCTCCAGGATGCGGCCTTCGGAGTCGGAGATCCAGAATCCCTCCATGGTGGTGCCCGACACGGCCTCGAAGCGGCGGGCGCTCAGGGAAGCCCTCCGGTTGGATTCGTGGAGCCGGAAGGCCATCTTGATGGAGGCGAGGAGGACCATGGTCCCGGAGTTCTTGACCACGTACCCGTAGGAGGTGACGGCCTCCGTGCGGGCCGCCACTTCGGGTTCCACGTGGGAGGAGAGGAAGAGGACGGGTACGTCCCGGGTGTCGAGGATCCGGCGGGCCGCCTCGGTTCCGTCCATGCCGAGTCCCAGGTCGATATCCATGAGCACCAGGTCGATCCCGGGATTCGAGGAGGCGATCTCCACCGCCTCCTCGCCGGAACCGGCCCTAAGGACCGCATACCCTTCCTTTTCCAGGGTTCGTGCCTCGGCAAGGGCGATGAGGGCTTCGTCCTCCACCAGGAGGATGGTTCCGGAATTCACCGGCATGGGTCTCCTTGCCCGCCCTGAACCGGCGGGATTCCTCGACAAATCTGACCGAACCGCTCTTTCATTCTAGACCTTGGCGGGCGCCGGCGCAACACGCGAAGCCGTCCGAAAGCGGTTCCGCCGGAGCGGCGGTCCGGACTCTCCTTGTAATATCCAGGGTTTCCATACATACTACTTCTTCTATGATCACCTTCACCCTGAACGGAAAACCTCGTTCCGTCCCGGAAGGCACGACGGTCCTGGAGGCCGCCCGGGACGCGGGAATCGACATTCCCACCCTCTGTCATATCGAGGGCCTCGAGGGCTACGGAGGCTGCCGGGTCTGCATGGTGGAGGTGGAGGGATCCCGGACGGGATGCGCGCCCGCCTGCACCCTGCAGGCCGCGGAGGGCATGATCGTACGCACGGATTCCGAGGCGGCCTTCGAGCTTCGGAAGGCGGTGCTCGAGATGATCCTGGCGGAGCACCCCGCGGACTGCTTCAACTGCAAGCACAGCGGAGCCTGCCGCCTCCACGAGCTCGCGGCACGGCACGGGCTCGAGAAGGTTCCCAGCGGGATCGAGCGGAGCGGGTTCCCGGTGGACGACTCCAATCCCTTCTTCACCCTGGATCCGAACCGCTGCATCCTCTGCGGAAAGTGCGTCCGAACCTGCGCCGAGATCCAGTGCTCCGACGTGTACACCTTCGCGGACCGGGGCCGCCGGTCCAGCGTGGCTCCCGGATTCGGGGATCTCCTTTCGGACAGCTCCTGCGTCTCCTGCGGTTCCTGCGTGGCCGCCTGTCCGACCGGGGCCCTGCGGCCCAAGGACGGGTCCTGGGCGGGGGCGATGTACGTGGACCGCAGGGTCCGGACCGTCTGCTCCTACTGCGGCGTGGGCTGCCAGC
>JBGSPT010000086.1:0-1795 GCA_041738475.1 Treponematales bacterium | reverse complement strand
CGCGGCGCCCGGCTCGGGCCTCGTCGCCGTTTCCCGGGATTCCTCACCCCTCCCCGCGCCCGGGACGTCCGCTTTGTAGGTGCCCTGTAGGCGCCTTCTAGGCGCCCACGGGGGGCTTCCGGCCCCAGGCGCTCAGGACGGGGGTATAGGTGAAGCGGCCGGGGTCCCGGAAGAAAGCCAGGAAGTCCCCGCGGAATTCCTCCAAACCCGTATAGCCCGGCAGGTCGCCGCCCATCCGGCTTCCGAGTACTTCCATCTTCTTCATCCAGTTGTATTCGTCCACGTCCCGCAGGGGCCCGTAGATCAGGTGATGCGCCCCCGCCTCCACGCGGATATCCCGGAATCCGAGCCGGTAGAGGTGGGAATACAGCTTGCGGCCCGCGTAGGGGTCGAAGTTGTCCCGGGCTTCGAGGGTGTCCACCACGTGGCGGATGGCCTTCTCCAGGCGCTCGGGCATGCCGTAGTGGCTGAGGCAGTTGTAATCCAGGTCCACCAGGCAGAGGATCCCGCCCTCCCGCAGGGCAGA
The DNA here is from genome assembly GCA_041738475.1 of Treponematales bacterium. Classification (GTDB taxonomy): domain Bacteria; phylum Spirochaetota; class Spirochaetia; order Treponematales; family UBA12059; genus JAAYUR01. The sequence continues at coordinate 1,269 of JBGSPT010000086.1, read as the reverse complement.
CGCGAGGTTGCGGACGATCTCGAAGCTCTCCGCCCGGTGGTATTCCAGGGCGAAGCGCATCCATACGAAGTCGAAGGATCCCAGGTCCCCGAGGGGAGCCAGGATGTCCCGGACGTGGAATTCCGCGCGGCCGCCCCCGTAGACTTCGCGTGCCCTGGAGATGCGCTGTTCGGAGATGTCGAAACCTACGGCGGAGCCGCCTTCCCCCACGACGTCCGCCAGGGCGGCGGTCGTGATCCCCGGACCGCAGACCGCGTCCAGCACCCGCATGCCCGGTTCCAGGCCCGCCCTCCTCGCCTGGTCCTGCACGACCCGGACGTCGGTCTTGAGCTCCAGGCGGCGGCTCTCCTCGTCGCTTTCCATGATGTAGGCTGCTGCCATGGTCTTCCTTTCCGGATGCGGGAGGATTATAGCCTTTCGTCCGGGGAAGCCGCAACGACGGATCTTGCGGCCTCCGGGTCCGGGGCCGAGGGGAATTCCAGGCGGAACCGCGTGCCCCCCTCCCGGGACCAGGAGACCCGGCCGCCCAGACGGGCGGCCAGGCTCCGGATGACCTTGACCCCGAGGCCCCCCGTCCGGCCCGGGGCGGCCGGCTCGCCGGGATCGAAACCGGGCCCCTCGTCCCGGACCTCCAGGGTCCAGAGGTCCCCGGCCCGGGCCAGGGATACCCGGATGACCGAGCCCTCCGCCCGGAATCCGTACTTCCACGCGTTGGCCGCCGCCTCGTTCAGGATGAGGCCCAGGGGTATCGCCGTTTCCGCGGGCAGACGGAGGCCTTCCGCGCGGATGTCCGCCTCGATCCGGGGGCCGGTTCCGGCCTCGGCGTCATAGACCGCCAGGATGTCCCGCAGGTACTCCTCCGGATCGAGGTCCTCGGGCTCGAGCTCCCCGAACATGCGGTCGTGGGCCCGGGCTATGGCGAAGACCCGGGCCAGGAGTCGGTCCGAGGCGTCCCGGAAGTCCGGGTCTCCCGAGCGGTTCCGCTGGAGCTGGATCAGGCTCTTGATGACGTTGAGATTGTTCTTGACCCGGTGGTTCAGCTCCAGGAGCAGGACCTGCTTGTCCGCCAGGGCGGCGCGGAGGGATTCCTCCGTCCGCACCCGCCGGGCTATCTCGGACTGGAGCTGGCGGAAGTACTCGGCCAGGTACCCCGAGGCGCCTCCCACCAGGAGGCCCGAGAGCTCCGCGATGGGCTTGCTGGCCGGAGAGAACTCGGGCCTGCCCAGGATGGCGAAGAGGGCCAGGTTGGCCGGGAGGCCCAGGGCGCCC
>JBGSPT010000082.1:0-12957 GCA_041738475.1 Treponematales bacterium | reverse complement strand
TGGAGCCGGGAGCCTACGGTTTCCTGCAGGGAACCGCCTCCACGGAGGGGGACTGGCTCCGGCTTCTCGAGGACTTCGCCCGGCAGGCCTGGTGGGAACGGGCGGAGTGCGAGGGGCCGTACATCCTGCGCAGGGTTCGGGAAGACGGACGATGGGCTGCCCAGGTCTGGAGGAGGCTGACCGGCGGCGAGTCGGGAAGCGGCTCCGCGCCCTGACCGCCCCCGGGGGCTCAGGCCTCCAGGGGCACGGCGATGCGGAAGGCCGCCCCGGAGGGACCGGATTCCGTGGAGAATTCCCCGCCCAGCTGGGATACCAGACTCCGGATCAGCAGGAAACCCAGCCCCTCAGCCTCCTCGATCCGGAAGCCCTCCGGCAGGCCGGGGCCGTCGTCGGAGAACCGGATCGTCAGGACTTCGGGATCGCTCCGGACCTGGAGGCCCAAATAGAGGACCCGCCCGGGACGCCGGGCATATTTCAAGGCGTTGGTGACAAGCTCGTTCACCGCCAGGCCGACCAGGGCCGCCCGTTTCGAGTTCACGGTGACCTCGTCCCGTTCGACCCGGAGCTCCACTCCGCCTCCTTCCCGGGTGAACGCGGCGGCCACGGAGCGGCAGAGGTCCTCCAGATAGGAACCCAGCTCGATCTGCGCCACGTCCCTGGACTTGAGGAGCTTATCGTAGACCAGGGACAGGGCTTGGATGCGGCTCAGGGATTCCTCGAAGAGGACCGCGTCCGCGGGATCCCGGACATGGTCGGACGCCAGGGACAGCAGGCCGGCGATCATGGCCAGGTTGTTCTTGACCCGGTGCTCGAGCTCCCGGAAGAGGAGCTCGCTCCGCCTGAGCGCCGATTCCAGGGCGGCCTTGTCCCGTACCCGCTCCGTGGCGTCCCGGGAAACCCCCAGGACGTGGGTCGGGGCGCCCGCCTCGTCGTAGATGACGGAGGTGGTGATCTCCACGGTCTTCACCGAACCGTCCTTGCAGGGCTGGTCGTAGTAGTCCGTGATCGGAGCCGGCCGGACCCCCCGGGAAAGGGATTCCATGCCCGCCTGGAGCTTTCCCATGGCGTTCCGGAAGGATTCCGGGGTCATGGAGGACTCCATGGTTTCCGTGAGGGCTTCCTCGATCGAAAAACCCCGGAGCCGCCGGATCGAGGGACTGATGAAGTCGTAGGCTCCGGTGCGTATGTTCCAGGTCCAGATGACGTCCCCGGCGTTCTCCGCCACCAGGCGGAACCGCTCCTCGCTCTTCCGGAGCCGTTCGTCCTGGTTCCTGCGGCTGACAGCAGCCAGCACCGTAGCCCGCACGCTGCGGGGCGGATCGTCCCGAAGGATGTAGGAATGAGCCCCGGACACCCCTATCGCGTTCCGGTCGTCCTCGAAGATCTCGGGGGTGACCGCCGCCACGACGGTGTTTCCCCGGGAACGGAGGATACGGGGAAGGTCGGCGCTCTCGTGGAGCCATTCCCGGGCCCGTTCGGCGCGGAGGAGATCCAGGATCACCACCCCCGGTGGTACGGCTTCCGGCTCGGAGACCACCGTCACGGCGAACCCCGCCTCGCGGAGATGCGGTTCGAGGTTCCGGGCATCATCCCGGGACAGGAGGGTTACCCCTGCAGGAATCTCCATTTTCTCATTATGTCCCAATAATCTCGCATTGTCTACAGAAAACCGCCTCCATCACTCCAGGACGGCCCGGATCCTTCGCACTCCGGCGCTGGAGCTCTGCTCCTTCTGGATGACGAATCTTCCCAGGATCCCGGTATGCTCCACGTGGGGCCCCCCGCAGACTTCCTTGGAGAAGTCCCCGACGGAGTAGACCTTGACGCTCTCCCCGTACTTTTCCCCGAACAGGGCCATGGCCCCTTCGGCCTTGGCGTCCTCCAGGGTCACGACCTTCATGGACACGGGAAGGTCCCTGCGGATCTGCTCGTTCACGATCTCCTCGACCTTCCGGATCTGTTCCGGGGTCATGGGATCGGGGTGGGAGAAGTCGAAACGAAGGCGCTCGGCGGTGATGTTCGAGCCCTTCTGGGCCACGTGGTCCCCCAGGACCATGCGCAGGGCCTTGTGCAAGAGGTGGGTGGCGGTATGGTACTTCACGGCGGCCTCGCCGTGGTCCGCGAGTCCTCCCTTGAAGACCTGCTCGCTCCCCGCCCGGGAGAGCTCCTGGTGCTTCTTGAAGGCCTCGTCGAACTCCGGACGGTCCACGGTCATCCCGCTCTCGGCGGCCAGCTCCTCGGTCAGTTCGATGGGGAAGCCGTAGGTGTCGTAGAGCTTGAAGGCCAGGCGGCCGGACATCACCTTCCGGGGGTTCTTGAGGAGGTTGGGCAGCATCTTCTCGAACTCGTGCTCCCCCTTCTGGAGGGTTTCCAGGAACTTGGCCTCCTCCTTGGCCAGCTCCTCCAGGATGCGGCCGCGATTCCGGGTCAATTCCGGGTAAGGCTCGGCGTAGGTGGCGATCACCACCTCCGCGATCCCGGGCAGGAAGCTGCCCTGGATGCCCAGCTTGCGGCCGTGGCGCACGGCCCGGCGGATGATGCGCCGGAGGACATAGCCCGCCCCCACGTTGGAGGGGGTGACGGCCCCGGGGTCCCCGAGGATGAAGGTCGAGGTCCGGGCGTGGTCCGCGATGATCCGGAAGGACTTTCCCGATTCCGCGGCCGCGTCGTAGGTCCCGCCGCAGGCCCGGCCGATGGCGGCCAGGACGTCCGTGAAGGCCTCGGTGTCGTAGACGCTCTTCTTGCCCTGGAGCATGGCGACGGTCCGCTCGATGCCCATGCCCGTGTCCACGCAGGGGGCCTTCAAGGGGGTGTAGCGCCCCTCGGAGTCCTTGTTGTACTGCATGAACACGTCGTTCCAGACCTCGAAGTACTTGCCGCAGTGGCAGCCCGGCCGGCAGTCAGGTCCGCAGGCGGCCTTGCCGGTGTCCACGAACATCTCGCTGTCCGGACCGCAGGGGCCGGTCTCCCCGGCGGGGCCCCACCAGTTGTCCTGGCGGGGCAGGTAATGGATCCGCTCCTCGGGGATTCCCAGCTTCTTCCAGATCTCCGCGGACACGTCGTCCCGGGGTATGCCCTCCTCGCCCGCGAAGACCGTCACCGAGAGCTTGTCCTTGGGGATGCCCAGCCACTTCGGGTCCGTCAGGAACTCGAAGCTCCAGGCCAGGGCTTCCTCCTTGAAATAGTCCCCCAGGGACCAGTTCCCCAGCATCTCGAAGAAGGTCAGGTGGCTGGGGTCGCCCACCGCGTCGATGTCCCCGGTGCGGATGCACTTCTGGTAGTCCGTGAGGCGCTTGCCCGCCGGATGGGGCTCGCCCAGGAGGTAGGGGACGAGGGGATGCATGCCCGCGGTGGTGAAGAGCACCGTGGGGTCGTTGTCGGGGATGAGGGACTTGCCGGAAATCTCGGCGTGGCCCTTGGACTTGAAGAATTCTATGTATTTGCCGCGGAGTTCGTGGATGGTGATCATGGCCGGAGTGTAGAACAGCCCCGCGGCGCTGGTCAAGAACGGCACAAGATGGCGTCGAACGCCGTCCTTGCGGCAACGAAGCCCGACGGATTCGTCGATGTATCCGGATGGACACCGACCGAAGTCGGGGCCCTTCTATTCCTCCGCGTCCGGATTGCGCTCCCGGATCTGCTGGATCCGGGGCAGGATCTCGAAGAAGATCTCGATCAGGGAAGGATCGAACTTCGTGCCCGCCAGGGACCGGAGCTCCGAGTAGACCTTGTCCTCGTCCCAGGGTTCCTTGTAGACCCGCCGGCAGATGAGAGCGTCATAGACGTCCGCGATGGAGACGATCCGGCCCCAGAGGGGGATCTCCTCTCCCTTGCGGGGCCGGGGGCTTCCGTCCCTGCGTTTCTTCAGGATCTTGTCGGTCACGGGATCCACCCAGCCCGGGTAGCCCCCCTTCCCGTCCCAGCTCTCATGATGGGTCAGGGCGACTTCCGCCGCGACCGTATCCAGGTCGGACTGGGGGTCGTCGAAGAGCTTGGCGCCGAAGATGGTGTGGGTCTGCATGACCCTGTACTCGTCGTCGGTAAACCGGGCGGGTTTCTTCAGGATCATGTCGCTTATGGCGACCTTGCCCACGTCGTGGAGCATGGCAGCCAGCTTCAGGAGGTCCTTCTGCTTGTCCCTCTCCTTTTCCGGCACCCCGTTCTTGAAAGCCCAGCGGTCGTAGATTTCCACGGCGTACCCGGCCACCCGGTTGACGTGGGCCCCGGTCTCCTTGGGATCCCGCATCTCCGCCATCCGGATCATCCGCAGGATCATGGCTCGGGTCAGGTAGGCCCTCTGGAGGGCCACGGTGGCGTTGGATGCGAAGTGGGTGACCAGGATCTCGTCGTCCTGGCTGAACGGGACCACCCTGCCTTCCGAGTCCTTGGCGTTGATGACCTGGATGACCCCCAGGACCACGTTGTTCTGGGTCTTGAGGGGTATAGTCATCATGGAGGTGGTCTTGTACTTTGAGATCGTATCGAATTTCGTGTCGTAGCTGAAACGGCACCCCGGGGGCAGGTTATACACGTCCGGGATGTTCACGAAGGCCCCGGTCTTGGCCACGTATCCGGAGATGGTCTTCTCGTTCACCGGGATCGTGAAGATGCTGTAGATCAGCTTCTCCCCCGGGGGGAGGGCCTGCTGCTTGGTGTCGTTCTGGGAATACTTGATGGCGAGGGTATCGCCTTCCTTGATGTAGATGGACCCGGCGTCGGCGTTCACGACCCGGCGCGCCTCCAGGAGGATCCGCTCCAATAGGAGGTCGTAATCCCGGATCTTATTGAGTTCCGAGTCGATCTGAATGATGGACTGGATGTCCGTGTGCTCTAGCGGCATCGTTCTCCGTTCCAAAGCGCCCGGGTCGACGCCCCGGGCAAAATCTGCGGCGTCTCTACCCTATGATCGGCCGCGGGGGAGTCAACCTGAAATTGTAAACGATAAGCTCCGGCTTTGCAATTAGAGTTTTTAGACGTTTGACGGATCGGCAGCTCCCCCATCCGGCCCGGGAGCGACGGATTCCCGCTCGACCAGGCGCACCGGAAGCCGCACCTCGGACCGGACGGACGGGCAGCCCCGGATGAGGTCCAGGAGCATGGCGATCGCCGTCCTTCCCTTTCCATACACGTCCTGGTGGATCGTCGTCAACCGTGGCCGTATGAGCCGGGCGAAGATATTGTCGTCGAATCCCGTGACCGAGACGTCCCGGGGAACCCGCGTCCCGTGGTCCCCCAGGAAGGAGACGGCTTCCGCGGCGTAGTAATCCGAAGAAAAGAGCAGGGCCGTATACTCCAGGGGGCGTCCCGACAGACGCCCGTACAGTTCGCGCCTCTCCCCGGGATCCTTGGAAACAACCACGAACCGGTCCTCCCCGAACTCCAGTCCCCGGTCGGCGAAGGCCCTGCGGCACCCTTCGAACCGGAACCGGTCCCCTCCGGGGTGCACGTCGTCGTTCGCTAAAAACAGGACCCTGCGGTGCCCCCGGGACAGAACGTACTCGGCTATTCGGTACCCTCCCTGGAAATCATCCAGGCCGATCCTGTGGAATCCCTTGTCCCGTTCCTCGAAATAGGTGTCCACGAACACCACCGGCGTCTCGATGCTGCCGCGGATCGCCCTGCAGATGGAAGCGGGCACCCACAAAAGGACGAGGCCGTCCAGCTTCCAGGTTCGGGCTAGGCGGATCACCTCGTCCTCGTCGCTGGTCGCGTGGAGCATGAGGAAATACCCGCTCTCGCGGATCTCCTTTTCCATGGCCCCCAGGATGGTGGAGGAGAACGGATCCTCAAGGACCGTTTCGTCCCTGCGGGGCTCCATGAACAGGATGACTCCGATGATCCGCGAGTTGTTGCGCGCCAGGATCATGGCCCCCATGTTGGGGGCGTACCCCTCGTCCCGTAGGAAGGCCTCGACCAACTCTCTCGTACGGGGGGACACCCGGGCGGTCCTCCCGTGGAGCACGTTCGAGACCGTCGTGGGGCTCACCCCCGCCTTGAGCGCGATTTCCTTGATGGTAGGCATCTTGCAACCGTTGTACGCGAGGGCCTCCGCCTAGTTCAAGTATCCCAGCCACCTTGACTGCTGGTCGATCATCCTGTCCACCATCGACCGGATGTCCGTCACCCGGTGCACCACGGGGTTCGCCAGGAGGGCTTGGATGACATAGTCCTTCTTGCCGTGCAGAACGGCCTCCGCGGTCAGGTCGTAGACGCCGGAATAGTTACGGAGCAGGGCAAGGTACCCCTTGGGCAGGCCCGGGACCGGGAGGCCCGTGACGCCCCCGCGGTCCACCGAGGCGGGCACTTCGACGGCCACCCAGGACGGCAGATCCTCCAGCAGGCCGTCGTTGAGCACGTTGACCGCGGCTTCTCGAAAGTCTCCGCCCCCGAGGATGCCGTCTATGATCGGGACCACCCTCTCCGCGGTCTGGAGCCGAATTTCCGGCTTCGCGGGCTGGGTCAGCATGGCCTGGTAGTAGTCGTAGAAGTCGAGGATGCCCCGATGGTCCACCACGTCCCAGGCCCATCCCAGGTATTCCCCGAAATGGCTGTCCGTGGTGATCGGCAGGAGGCCGTAGTTCTCCAGCATGAACTTCACGAGTTTCCGGTCCGCCCACTCGAACCGGCTCCTGCGGTTGACGCTTTCCTTCTCGAACTGCTCGTGGCCGGTGATCATCCCCGTGCTCAGGTAATCCCCGTACACGTCGCTGTACCCCGGTTCGCGCAGGAAGAACTCCCCTGCCCGCCTGCGGACCTCGGGATACAGATCCTCCCCGGTCGCCATGTCTCTCAGCTCGACCATACAGCTGAAATGGTTCAGCCCCGCGGCGGTGAAGCTAAGGTCCTTCTCGTTCCTGCCCAGCATCCGGGGCAGCCACCGGGACAGCCAACCGATCTCGTGGCAGAGCCCCACAAAATTGGCTTCGGGGAAGGCCCGTTTCACGGTGGTGACGATCGCGGTCATCGGGTTGGAGTAGTTGAAGATCCAGGCGTCCGGGCAAAGCTCCATGGCGTCCCGGACGATCTCCAGGATCGGGGGCAGGATGCGGAGCGAGTGGAACACCCCGCCGGCTCCCCCGTTCTCCCCGTACACCTGCCGGATGCCGTACTGCAGGGGGATCTTCCAGTCCTCGTCCCAAAGCCGGAAGCGGTTGCCGACCTCTATCGAGGATATGATGAATCGGGCCTCCTTGAACGCCGCCCGGCGGTCTGTGGTGGCGCTCACGGAAAAGTCGAGGCCGTGCTTGCGGATGAACTCCCGGGCGGCCGCCAGGACGCCTTCCAGGGATTTGGCGTTGATGTCCAGCAGGACGATCTCGCTGCCCCGCAGGATCCCGCTGTTGAAGATATCCCCCAGGGTGCCGTGTCCGAACTGGGCGCTCCCCGCGCCGACTAGAACGATCTTCATGAAGTGACTCCTTTGCTGCAGGAAGCCGGCCCGGGCGGGAGTTCCCGGGGCGGATTATTTTATCGAGCCTTCCAGCATTCCCTTGATGATGTAGCGCTGGGCGAATATGTACAGGAGGACCACCGGAATGATGGCGATGAGGGTCGAGGTCAGGATGAGGTCCCACTGCTTGAGGTAGGCCCCGGCGAAGGCGGTCACCGCGATCGGGATGGTCTGCACCGCCCCGTTGGATCCCAACACCAGCAGGGGCAGCAGGTAATCGTTCCAGATCCAGATCCCGTTCAGGATGAGGACCGTGACGATGATCGGCTTGAGCAGGGGAAATACGATCTCGAAGAAGATGCGCGGCCGGCCGCAGCCGTCGATGGTCGCGGCCTCCTCCAGCTCGTAGGGTATGTTCTTGATGAATCCGTGGAACACGAAGATCGAAAGGGGCGCTCCGAATCCCAGGTACGCGAAGACGATGCCCGGGATCGTTCCCAAGAGCCGGATATGGGCGAAATCCCCCATCAGCCGCATCCACCGGACAAGGGGATACATCAGGACCTGGAAGGGGATGACCATGGCCGCCACGAAGGCCATGAACAGGGCGGTGGACCAGGCGGTCCGGTTCCGGACCAGGATCCAGGCGGCCATGGAGGAGAACAGGGCGATGACCGCCAGGGATGCCGCGGTGATGACCGTGCTGTCCACGAAGGCCCCGAGATAGTCCACCGTGGGATTCTCGAAGATCAGGGCGGCGTTGGCCGGGAGCTGTCCCCAGTCGGAAGGCCAGGCGATGGCGTTGAAGATGATCTCCCGCGAGGTCTTCGCGGAATTCAGCACCACCAGGGCGAAGGGGAACATGAAGAGCAGGAACAGGAAGAACGTGACGACTTCCAGGGCCGAAAGTCCGGTCCTTCCCGATCCCTTGGAGGACGGCGGTTTCCGCGGGGTATCCATCACATCTCCACTTCTTTCTTCTTGTTGATCGACACTTGGATCAGGGCCACGACGACCAGCGAGACGAACAGGACCACGGCCTTGGCCTGGGCTTCCGCCATGCGGTTGGCCCTGGCCGTGTCGAAGATGTTCATCGCCAGGAGCTGGCTCGCCTTGACCGGCTGGTCCAGGAACCGGGTGGCCGGGCCTCCGTTGGTCAGGGTGAAGTTCATGTCGAACTGCTTGAAGGAGGTCGTCAGGGTCAGGAACAGGGAGATCGTGAAGGCGTTGGCCATCATAGGTATGAGGATCTTGAAGACCCGGGTGAAGTATCCGGCGCCGTCGACGGTCGCCGCCTCCATGAGGGAGGCCGGGATGCCCTGGATGGCGGCTATGTAGATGAGCATGATATAGCCCGCATACTGCCAGGTGTTCACGGCGGACATGGCCCAGATGACGCTGCTCGAACGGCTCAGGAAGGAGGAACTCAGGAATTCCACCGCCAGGGCCTCGCCCAGGTCGACCAGGATGCTGTTCAGGATGAACTGCCATATATAGCCCAGGACGATGCCCCCGATCAGGTAGGGGACGAAGAAACCCGCCCTGTAGAAATTACGGAATCGGATCCTGCTGGTGACGATCAGGGAAAGGGTGAAGCTGACCACGTTCACCAGGATCACGTTGATCAGGGTGAAGGCGATCGTCGCCAGGAAGGAGTAGATGAAATCCGGCGCGGAAAAGAGGTTCCTGAAGTTTTTCAGCCCCACGAAGGCGACATCCAGGCTGACCCCGTTCCAATCGGTCATGGAATAGTACAGGCCCAGGAGGAAGGGCACGAGGATGATCATCACAAAGGCGAACACGCAGGGCGCCAGGAAGAGGACATTCACCAGGGTATGTTTCCGCATCGCGCTTCCCTCCGGGGCCCCTCCTCCGCCGGATCGCGGGCGGCCCCTTGACGGTCCGCGGGCCTGCGCCCGCGGACCGCGGGTCGGATCACTTCATACCGGGGAGTCCGGCGAAGGCTTTTTTCATGTCCGCTATAAACTGGCCGATGTTGTCCGGGTTCTGGGCGAAGAGGTCGTATACGGGGGCGAAGACGTTCTGTCCGGCGCCGTCGGGAAGCATGCCGAAGAAGACGCCGTAGTTGCCGCCCCGGGCGTTCGCGGCCATAAGCTCCTGGCTCAACTGGCCGCTGGGCTTCAAGGTCACGGACTTGAACGCGGGGATCATGCCCGCCTTGTTGACCATGAACTCGTGCCCTTCCGGAGTGGAGGCCATCGCCGCGAGGAAGGCCTTGGCGGCTTCGGCGTTCGGGCTCTTGCTGTTCACGACATACCAGCTGGGGGCGAACAGGTACAGGCCCTTCTGCTCGGTATCCAGGAACGCGTGGGGGGCGTAGCCTATCGTGAAGGTCACGCCCAGCTGCTTGAGGTTGGGGTCCACCCAGTTGCCCTGGTGCAGGAACGCCGTCTTGCCCTGGGCGAAGGCTCCCACCTGGTCGTCGTAGCTGCCGTTCAGGAGGATGTTCTTGTCCGCGTACTTGAATAGAAGCTGGACGTATTTCGCGTACTGGGTGAAGCGGGCCTCATCCATCTCCCCCTTCAGGGCTTTCTGGATGACGCTCGTGTCGTCGAAGGCCAAGCCTCCGCCCCAATAGCACGCCAGGTTATGCTGTCCCGCCACCCACCACATGCCGCCCGCCACCGACGCGGCCATGGATACGGGAGCCGAGATGCCCAGCTCCTGTTTCTTGGCGTCCAGGGTCTTGAGGGCTTTCTCGTAGGCGCCGCGGGTGGTCAGGGAGGCGGGATCGATCCCCGCCTTCGCAAGAATGTCCGCGTTGTAGGCCAGCCCGTATCCTTCGATGGCCACCGGGAAACCGACGATCTTGCCGTCGACCTTGAAGGCCAGATCGGTGTCCTTCACCCAGGGCTCGGCGCTCAGATCGGCGATGTAATCCTTCCAGACCTCATATCCGCCCCGGCCCTCGATCTGGAAGATGTCCGGCATCTGCCCGGCCTGGGACTTGGCCTTCAGGGCTCCTCCGTAGTCTCCGCCTCCCCCGAGAGTCTCCACTTTTACAGTGACCCCCGGATGGGCCGATGAATACGCGGCGGCGTAGCCGTCCAGGGCGTCCTTGATCTCGACCTTGAGCTGGAACATGTTGACCGTCATGTCCTGGGCTTGGGGCGCTTCCTTCTTGGCGCAGGACGCCCCGAGAAGCGCTACCAGCAGGATGCTTACCGCGGCAAGCGCTGAAACGGCTTTCTTCATCTTCCTCCCCCTTTTTCGGTTCCCCTTGCAGGATCGGGTGAGGCCGCGGTACCGCGGTCCGCCCGTAGGTGTTGCGCAACACCTACGGAAATTGTAGCACCGGACCGCAGGTTGTCAAGGGAAATGATGGGGTGAATTTCCGGTCAGATCGCCGCGTACTCCGCAAAGGAAGCTTGTTCCCGGAGCTTGGAAAGGGCCCGCTTCTCGATCTGGCGCACCGTCTCGGGGGAGATGCCCAGCTCCAAGCCTATCTGCTTCAGGGTATACCGCTCCCCGCCGAAGAACTCGAACCGGTAGAGCAGGATCCTGCGCTCCTTTTCCATGAGCAGTTCCAGCATCCGCAGGACCTTTTCCCGGGCGCAGACCTCGTCCAGCTGGCGGGACGGCTCGTAGGTGCTGTCCTCCACGATGTCGATCACCGAACCGGAATCCTCTCCCTCCTCCGCGTCCAGGGATACCAGGCTTCCGGACATCTCCAAGACCGAACTCACGGCCTCCTCGGTGACCCGCAGGTCCCGGGCGATATCGGCGTTGGTGGGCTCGGTCTGGAGGGTCTGGGTGAGGGCGTTATAGGTGCGCTGGATCCGCTTGAGGAGCTCCTCCTTCCGGTGGGGAAGGCGGATGGCCCGGCGGCTGTTCACCAGGGATCGCGTGATGGCCTGCTTGATCCACCATGAGGCGTAGGTCGAGAACCGGACGTTCTTGCGGTCGTCGAATTTCTCGGCCGCCTTTATCAGTCCCATGTTGCCTTCCTGGATCAGATCGATCAGGGGAACGTCGTAGGCCGAGAACGTGCGGGCTATCTTTACCACAAGGCGGAGATTGGCCTCGATGAGACGGCCCCGGGCCGTCTCGTCCCCGGCCCGGATGCGCCGGGAGAGTTCCCTCTCCTCCTCCGCGGTCAACAGGGCGATGGTCTTGATCTTCGCGTAGTACGAGCGAAGGCTGTCGTCGGGGTCTGCGGTTTGGACCTTGTTCATGGTGGTACTCATCGTACAACTATCAGTGCACGATTCGTGCCAATTCCAGGTTAGGAAACGGTTACTTGTTTAATCCTTTATATACATAGAATTAAACTACCTATATCACGATGGGAGGAGAAAAACAAGGAAAATGGTATGTTTTTTTAGACTTTGTCCGTTCATGGGAGTATAAAAAAGTACAACCGAAGGGGGTTTAGCCGGCTCAGTTGGGCGCGGACGCCTCGCCGGAAGCTCTCTGCACCGTGCGGGAGGACTGGTTTTCCACGGGATACTCTCGAATGAAGGTGAACACCGCGAAGATCGTAATGACCACGATGACGAGTTTCCGCATGCATCCTCCCGAATCAGAACGAATGGTACCTTCGATCCGCGCGCTCGTCAATTAAGGAACGGCCTCATTTGAGGAGTTTCAAGGGATCCACGGCGCTCCCGCGCTTAAACACCGAAAAATGCAGGTGAGGCCCCGTGCTGTATCCCGTGGATCCCACCGCGCCCAGGGATGTGCCCTGCCGAAGGGACGCCCCTCGCTTAACGGCCACCTTGCTCAGGTGGGCGTAGAGGGTCTGATACCCATCCGGGTGGGTCAGGATCACGTAGTTGCCGTAGATCGCGTTGTATCCCGTGTCCGCGACTCGGCCGTCCATGGCTGCCCGCACCGGCGTGCCCTCGGGAGCCACGATGTCGATGGCGTTATGGAACTGCCGGATCCCGGTAAAGGGGTTCGGGCGGTATCCGAAACCGGAGCTGATGCCGCCCCGGACCGGCCAAGCCACCAGCTCTCCCAGGGCCTTCTTAAACTCCGTGGCCGACATCCGCGCGCCGGGGATGAACAGGGACTGCCCGGGCCGGATCACCGAGGAACCCAGATCGTTGGCGTCCAGGATCGCCGTTGTGCCGACGCCGTACCGGGCCGCGACGGAACCGACGGATTCCCCCCGGGCGACGATATGCACGATCCCCGAGATATTGGGCACCCGGAGCCGCGTTCCGGCCTGGATCCTGCGGGCATCGCTTATCCCGTTCATGCTGATCAGGGTGTCCAGGCTGATCCTGTACCGGCTGGCGATGGAGGACAGGGCGTCGCCGGGCCGAACGACGTAGGTGGAGACCGCCAGAGTCACAGGAAGGGGAGGCATGTCGATCCCCCCTTCGGATGCCGCCGGATCCCCGAGCTCGGGGGACACGAACCGGGAGAGGATCTCCTGGGAGGATGGGTCCTCGTGGAGGTTCATCCGGGCGGGGAAGCGGTGCCGGGCGGAGACTCCTCCCGCGGCACCGAAGGCCAGGAGAACCGCGAGGACTCCGGACACGGCGATCGCGGCGTTCCGCCAGGGAGCCCGGAGGCGCGTCGAGTCCGTCCCGGGGGCG
>JBGSPT010000023.1:0-2769 GCA_041738475.1 Treponematales bacterium | reverse complement strand
CGCGGCGCGGCATCTGCCGGAGTGCGCCCGGCTCGCGGAAGCCGGAGGAGGCTACCTTCTCTGGCTCCGTCTCCCGGGAGGCCCCGGAAGGGACGCCGCGAATATCGAGTCCGCGGTGATGGAGGCCTGCCGCCGCGAGGGCGTGGCGGCCGCCCCGGGTTCGCCCTTCTACGCGGGAGCTTCCTCCGGCCCCGCCCTGCGCCTGTGCATAGCCGGGCTGGACGAAGCGGAGATCGAGGAGGGTTTCCGCCGCCTTGGTGCCGCGTTAGGTCACGTTTTCCGGACAGGAATTTGACAGGATGTACAGGATAGAAGAAGGATGAACAGGATAAATCGGGTATAGTAAAGGAATCGAAATCGTTATTGGGGCTCGGACAGGGTCTGTCGCGGGTGGTTTACCTTATTTTCTGATCATTATCTTGTCCATCCTGGATTCATCCTGTTCATCCTGTCCGGACTTTTGGTGAAATCTCAGGTAGTCGTCAGCTTCCCCGCATCTATCTCGTTCAGGAAGATCCGGTCGTATCTTCCCGAGTGGGTGGCCGTGGGCAGGCCCGGGGCCAGGGTTTCCTGGAAGAAGAAAAGCACGTCCTCCATATCGGAGTTGGACTCGGACAGGGAGTAGCGGAAGTAAATCTCGTCCTTGTGGTCCCGGATGATGCCCAGCCGCACGGGATCCTTTTCCAGGTCCGGGTCGATGCGCTCCCGCATCTGGGAGCGCAGGCCTCCGTACCAGGAGCGGGCCACGCAGAACTGGTTGAGCTTTCCGCCCTTGTCCCGCCAGTAGAGCTCCGCCACCCCGCCCATGGCGGGCACCCCGGTGTGGATGGCGTATTTTTCCGCCCGGACGAAGGGCGACCACCGTACCGTGAAGTACGCGTCCCTCCCGCGGACCTGCTTGGTAATTTCCCACCGCATGGAGATAGCGTACACCGTGAGGGTGTTCCGTGTACACGCGTCGGTGGAAAGTGGACGGTGGACTGTAAACGGAAGTGGCTGCAGAATGCGGGCGACGACATTGCCGGGGCATGGGATGCGGCCGTGTTCATGGAGTTTGTTCCGTCCACCGTCCACTGTTCACTGTCAACCCCTCCGGGTATAATGAAATTCCATGAAGAAGCTTGTTTTCGTGACGGGCGGCGTGTGCTCCAGCCTCGGCAAAGGGGTCACCGCCTCGTCCATCGGCTCCCTCCTGGAAGCGCGCGGGCTCACCGTGCGCATGATGAAGATCGACCCCTACCTGAACGTGGACGCGGGGACGATGAACCCCTACCAGCACGGCGAGGTCTACGTGACCGACGACGGGGCGGAGACGGACCTGGACCTTGGGAACTACGCCCGGTTCACGAACGCCCCCATCGCCCGGGCCAACAGCATCACCACCGGCCAGGTCTACCAGGAGGTGATCGAGAAGGAGCGCCAGGGGCGCTTCCTGGGCCGCACGGTGCAGGTGATCCCCCACATCACCGATGCCATCAAGGCCCGGATCCACGCGGTGGCGGACAACCCCGACGTGGACGTCACCATCGTCGAGGTGGGCGGCACCGTGGGAGACATGGAGTCCATCCCCTTCCTGGAGGCCGCCCGGCAGATCATCCACGAGGAGGGGCACCAGAACGCGGTCTCCGTCCACGTGACCCTTATTCCCCGGGTTTCCGGCGGCGAACTGAAGACCAAACCCACCCAGCACTCGGTCAAGGAGCTCCAGGAGGTGGGGATCCAGCCGGACGTACTGGTGGTCCGCTGCGACGAGCCGGTGGAGGAAGGGCTGCGCCGAAAGATCGCGGCCTTCACCAACGTGGATTTCGAGGGTGTAATCTCGGCCCACGACGCGCCCACGACGGTCTATGAGATCCCCCTGGTGTTCCACGACCAGAAGCTCGACGTGTACCTCTTGAAGCGGATGAACATCGAGAGCCGGCACGCGGACCTGCGGGCCTGGAAGGAGATGGTCCGTAAGTTCCGGGAGCCCAAGCGCCGGGTCCGGATCGGGGTGGTGGGCAAGTACATGGAGCTGGTGGACGCCTACAAGAGCGTCTGGGAGGCCCTCCACCACGGGGGAATCGCGAACGAGGCGGCGGTGGACATCGTCCGGATCGATTCCGGGGATTTCGAGGGCGAGCAGGCGGATCCCGCCAAGGTCCTGGCGGACGTCCGGGGCATTCTGATTCCCGGAGGCTTCGGCCACCGGGGCACCTCGGGAATGGTGGCCGCGGTCCGCTGGGCCCGTGAGCACAAGATGCCCTGCTTCGGCATCTGCCTGGGCATGCAGATCATGACCATCGAGTGGGCCCGCACGGTCCTGGGCTGGGAGGACGCGGACTCCTCGGAATTCCAGCCGGACTCGAAGCACCCCGTGGTGAGCCTCCTGGAGGAACAGCTGGAGGTCAAGAACTACGGGGGAACCATGCGCCTGGGCGCCAGCTCCTCGGTCCTGAAGGAGGGCACCCGGGTCCGGGAAGCCTACGGGTCCGAGACCATCCAGGAACGGCACCGGCACCGGTACGAGTTCTCCAACGCCTTCCGGGAGGACATGGAGGGCTCGGGCCTGCGGATCACGGGGTTGACCCCGGACGGGGCCCTGGTGGAGACCGTGGAGTGGCCGGACCATCCCTGGGGGGTGGGCGTGCAGTTCCACCCGGAGTTCAAGTCCCGGCCCGTGGCCCCCCACCCCCTGTTCCGGGCCTTCGTCAAGGCGTGCCTGGGGTATGCGGGGCAGTAGGACGGCTCCGAAAGGGCCGGGTCCCGGGTCCGCGGCGCCCCGCCTCG
>JBGSPT010000004.1:0-18287 GCA_041738475.1 Treponematales bacterium | reverse complement strand
CGGAGGGCGGGCTCGTGGCGCCGGATCAGGACGGTGAAGGCCCGGGGATCCCGGTCGGCGTTCCAGCGGAGTACGTTTTCCCGGTCGGCCGAGGCTGCGGGATCCCCGTTCATGGGATCAGAAGAAGGCCCTCAATACCTGGATCAGCGCCCGGACCTGGGCGGGGTTCTCGGACCGGGCGATGAAGTCGTCCAGCTTGCCCGCCCGCTCCGCCGCCTGGACCATCTGGGCCAGGCGGTACATGCCGGCCCAGCGCTCCGGCCCGAGCATCTCCTTGAGCCGGATGTTGCGCTCCGCCTGGATCATCCGCATCCGAAGTTCAAGCTCCATGCTCTGCCGCAGGGTGCGCTCCACCTCCTGCCGGTTCACCCGTTCCTCCAGCATGAGCCGGGCCATCCGGGCCTGCATCTCCCGCAGTTCCGCCCGGACCCGGGCGAGCTCCCCTTCCTGCTCCTCCAGCATCAGACGGATCCGCTCCCGCTCCTCGGTCTTGAGCTGGAGCCGTTCCATGACTCCCGCAGCCTCGCCGGGGCTGAAAGCCGGGGCGGACTCGGCGCCGGTACGGTCTCCCGCGGGGGCCGCGTCCCCTCCCCCGCCCGCTTTTGGACCCTGTGCGGCGGCGGCGAACACGAGGCTGAGGGCTATCAACAAGATGACTATGCGTTTCATTCGATCCTCCTGCGTACAGGTCGCCGCGGGGGGCGATTCGGTTGCATTCTAAAACGAATTCCCGGAAAGATCTAATCACCCGCGCAGTTTACGGACCCGTGCGTTGTATGGCATACTCCACCGCGCGGTCCGCGGCCCCCCGGTTCCGGAACGCGTTCGAATCAAGCTGGAGGCGAATCGTGTACAAGCCCGTGGATCCCAAGGTCAGCTTCCCGAAGATGGAGGAGGAGGTTCTCCGCTTCTGGAACGAGAACCGGGTCTTCGAGAAGTCCGTGGAACGGCGCGAAGGCAGCCAGGAGTACGTCTTTTTCGACGGACCCCCCTTCGCCACCGGACTACCGCATTTCGGCCACTTCGTACCGGGGACCATCAAGGACATCATTCCGCGCTACCAGACCATGAAGGGCAAGCGGGTGGAGCGCCGATTCGGCTGGGACTGCCACGGCCTGCCCGTGGAGAACCTGATCGAGAAGGAGCTGGGCCTCAACTCCAAGACGGACATCGAAAAGTTCGGGATCCCCGAGTTCAACGAGGCCTGCCGGGCTTCGGTGCTCCGGTACGTCAAGGAATGGCGGACCATCATGACCCGGGCGGGGCGCTGGGTCGACTTCGACCACGACTACAAGACCATGGACCCGGACTACATGGAATCCATCTGGTGGGTGGTCAAGGCTCTCTGGGACAAGGGACTGATCTACGAGGGCCACTACATCCTGCCCTACTGTCCCCGGTGCTCCACGGTCCTGTCCAACCACGAGCTCCAGCTTGGGGGCTACAAGGACGTCCACGATCCGGCCATCACCGTGCGGTTCAAGGTCCGCTCGGTGCCGAAGGGCTTCCACGACCCCTCCCTGGCGGACGGATCGGCCTACCTGGTCGCCTGGACCACGACCCCCTGGACCCTGCCCTCCAACCTGGCCCTGACCCTGGGCCCGGAGGTGGACTACGTCTGCGTCCGGGACGGCGCGGAACGCTACGTCCTGGCGGAGGCGCGCCTGGCCGCGTACTACAAGGACCCGGCGGCCCTGGAGATCCTCTGGAAGAAGAAGGGCTCCGAACTCAAGGGCATCGAGTACGAGCCGCTCTTCCCCTACTTCGAGCACACCCGGGCGGAGGGGTCCTTCCGGACCTTCAACGCCGACTACGTGACCACCGAGGACGGTACGGGCATCGTGCACACCGCCCCGGGCTTCGGGGAGGACGACTACCAGACCCTGAAGGGCACGGGAATCCCCACGGTCTGCCCGGTGGACGCGGAGTGCCGCTTCACCGGGGAGGTGGCGGACTTCAAGGGCGTCTTCGTGAAGGACGCGGACAAGCCCATCATCGAGAGGCTCAAGTCCGAGGGCCGGCTCGTCAAGCGGGAGCAATACCTCCACGCCTATCCCCACTGCTGGCGCTGCGAAAGCCCCCTCATCTACCGGGCCGTGGGATCCTGGTTCGTCAAGATCGACCCGATCAAGCCGATGATGCTGGACGCCAATTCCCGGATCCGCTGGGTCCCCGGCCACATCCAGACGGGCCGCTTCGGCAAGTGGCTGGAGAACGCCCGGGACTGGGCTATCAGCCGCAACCGCTACTGGGGCAATCCCCTGCCCATCTGGAAGTGCGACTCCTGCGAGGCGACGGTGTGCGTTGGAGGCCGGGGAGAGCTCAAGGAACTGTCCGGGGCGGAACCCTCGGACCTGCACAAGCACTTCGTGGACGGGATCACCTGGACGTGTTCCTGCGGCGGGACCATGCGCCGCATCCCCGAAGTCCTGGACTGCTGGTTCGAGTCGGGCTCCATGCCCTACGCCCAGGTCCACTACCCCTTCGAGAACAAGGCCCACTTCGAGGCCAACTTCCCCGCGGACTTCATCTGCGAGGGCCTGGACCAGACCCGGGGCTGGTTCTACACCCTGACCATCCTGGCGGCCGCCCTCTTCGACTCTCCGGCCTTCCAGAACTGCGTTGTAAACGGCCTCGTGCTGGCCGCGGACGGGAAGAAGATGTCCAAGTCCCTGCGGAACTACACGGACCCCGTGGAGGTGATGGACCAGTTCGGTGCGGACGCCCTGCGGATCTTCCTCATGCACAGCCCCGTGGTGAAGGCCGACGATCTCCTCTATTCCGACGAGGGTGTGCGGGAAATCCTCCGGGGCATCCTGATCCCCTGGTGGAACGCCTATTCCTTCTTCGTCACCTACGCGAACATCGACAAGTGGCCCGAAACATACCCGACCGCATTCGGAAGCGGTGCCGGCGGAGAGATCGCCGAAGCCGCAGGCTTCGGTGCCGCGGGAACCGCCGCAGGGTCTGTCCGGGAGATCGCCGAAGCCCAGGGCTTCGGCGCCTCGGGAGCCGCCGTAGGCGGCTCCCGAGAGAACCCGCTTGACCGGTGGATCCTCTCGGTCTGCGAGACCATGGTGGCTTCGGTGACCGAGGCCCTGGACGCCTACGACATGCAGAGGGCCATCGACCCGATCGTGGACTTCATCGACGCCCTGAACAACTGGTACATCCGCCGCTCCCGCCGACGCTTCTGGAGAAGCGGCGAGGACGCGGACAAGGCGGACGCCTACGCCACCCTCCACCGGGTCCTGCTGCGTCTCTCCCTGGCCGCGGCGCCGATCGCCCCCTTCATCACCGACGAGATCTACCGCAACCTGCGGCGGCCCGGGATGCCCGAGTCCGTCCACCTGGCGGACTACCCGGTCTACGACGGGCTGTACAAGGACGAGGACCTGGAGTGGAAAATGGCGGTGATCCGAAGGGCCGTCACCATGGGCCGTGCCCTCCGGTACCAGCACAACCTCAAGATCCGCCAACCCCTGGGGGCGGTCCACCTGGTCACCCGGGAGCCCAGGGAGCGGGCGGTCCTCCTGGAAATGGAGGAGATCCTCCGGGACGAGCTCAACGTCAAGCAGGTGGTCTTCCGGGACGACGAGGAGGAATTGGTCGAATACCAGGCCAAGGCCAACTTCCGAGTCCTGGGCAAGGAGCTGGGCAAGGACATGAAGGCAGCGGCGGATCGGATCGAAACGCTCTCGGGCAGGCAGATCGCCAGCCTTTTGGAGGGTTCGGTCCTGGAGATCGAGGTCGCGGGCCGTCAGGTGGAGCTGACCAAGGACAAGCTGGACATCCGGCGCATCGAGAAGGAGAACCTTAAGGTCGTGAACGAGGGCACTCTGACGGTCGCCCTGGACGCGGCGGTGACGGCGGAGCTTCTCAAGGAAGGCTGGATCCGGGACCTCGTGCGGGGGGTGCAGAACCTGCGCAAGGATGCGGGACTCGAGGTGACGGACCGCATCCGGCTCGCAGTCCACGGGTCCGACGCCCTGCGCGAAGCCTTCTCGGAATTCGAGGGTTTCGTGAAGAGCGAGACCCTGGCCGTTGAAGCCCTCTGGGCCGAGGAGTCCGGCATGTCCGAGATCGACATGGAAGGGGCCGCGTGGAAGGCGGGGGTAAGTAAACGGTAAACGGTAAACGGTAAACGGTAAACGGTGAACGGTGGTCGGAAGTGGCTTCAGAGGGCGGCAGGTTTTAACGCTTCAGCGTGGAATTGAGCCGCATCCTGGGGCCATTTCCGTCCACTGTCCACTGTCCACTGTCCACCGTTCACCGTCCACCGTTCACTTTTTCCTCAATCCTCTCCATCGTCTCCATGGACAGGTAGTGCTCGATGCGGCAGGCGTCCTTTTCCGCGGTTTCCGAGGACACGCCCAGGATCCGGGACAGATACTCGGTCAGGATGATATGCCTTCGGGCGATCTCCTCCGCGGCCTTCCTGCCCGAGGGGGTGAGCAGGATGGCCCCGTAGCGCTCGTGCTCCGCGAGTCCCCGGTTCTCCAGCTCGTGGAGGGCGATGTGCACCGAAGGCTTTGACACCCCGAGTTCCCGGGCCATGTCCGTGACCCGGGCCTTTCCCTCCCGACGTTCCAGGCGGACGATGGTCTCCAGGTACATTTCCAGGCTCTCCGTCAGGTTCTTCTCCATGGCTCCCGGTTCCCGATTTGGATAAATATGCGCATCTCCGGGGATTCTCGGAGACCGCGGAAATGCCCTTCGAGTATACCGCGAATAACCTCGGGACGTCAGCCCGGGAATTCCCGTTGTGAATTCGGATCCGAGGGGCCCATTTGCCGGCCAACCGGAAACAACTTAACATTTCCACAATAACTGTCAATTCAGAGTTTCATTTTTTGAATCACATTGTTGAATCTTGAACCCGTCTTCTTATTTTAGTTGACAACTCCGTTACGGTAAGTTTATGCTCCCGATAGTAACCCCTACGTTCCATTCTAAGGAGGAACATGGAATGACTACCATCATCGCGGTAGTGGCCCTGGTGATCTACCTGGCCTTCTACTTCACCTTCGGAAAGACCCTGCGGGACAAGCTCCTCGACAGCGGCAAGGCCCCCAAGGCCCCGTCCGAGCGGCTTTCCGACGGCGTGGACTACATCCCGACGAACAAGTTCGTCCTGTTCGGGCACCACTTCGCGTCCATCGCCGGCGCAGGCCCGATCACCGGTCCCGCCATCGCAGTGGCGTGGGGCTGGCTCCCGGGCCTCCTGTGGATCTGGATCGGCAACGTCTTCCTCGGCGCCATCCACGATTATCTCTCCCTCACCGCCTCCGTGCGCTACGACGGCCGCTCGATGCAGTTCGTGTCCCAGGACCTGATCGGGAAGAACGCGGGCAAGACCTTCGCCTGGTTCATCCTGTTCCTCTGCATCCTGGTCGTCGCGGCATTCGGAGACATCGTGTCCGGCCAGTTCGCGGGTGACGGCCGAGTCTTCATGTCCTTCGTCCTCTTCTGCGTGGCCGCGGTCATCTCCGGGTACTTCATGTACAAGACGAAGCTCGGCCTCCCCTGGGGCAGCGTGATCGGCCTGGTGCTGATCGTCCTGGCCTTCTACTTCGGCAACATGTTCACCATCAAGTGGAGCAAGGACGTCTACTTCCTGATCATCTTCGTGTACATCCTCCTGGCCTCCACCCTCCCGGTCAATCTTCTGCTCCAGCCCCGGGACTACCTGTCCTCCTTCTTCCTGTACTTCGGCCTGGCGGTGGGCGGCATCTCCGCCCTCATCGGCTTCAAGGGCCTGGATGCCATCCCCGCCTTCACCAGCTTCAGTGCCAAGGTCATAGGCGGACAGCCGTCCCCCTTCTGGCCGACGGTGCCCCTCATCATCGCGTGCGGGGCCCTCTCGGGCTTCCACTCCCTGGTCGCCGCGGGAACCAGCTCCAAGCAGTTGGCCAAGGAGCAGGACGCGCTCTTCGTAGGATACGGCGCGATGCTCACGGAAGGCTTCCTGGCAACCCTGGTCATCATCGCGATCGCGGCCTTCGGCGGAGCCGCCCTGGGCGACAAGCTCATGACCACCCCGGCCATCCCCCGCTTCGTCCAGTCCTTCGCCAAGATGGTCAGCACCCAGCTGCCCTTCCTGCCCATGAGCTTCATGACCCTCTTCGCGGCGGTCTGGGTATCCACCTTCGCCCTGACCACCCTGGACACCACGAACCGCCTGGGCCGCTACATAATCCAGGAGATGGCCCTGCCCCTCAAGGATAAGAGCCCCGGAGCCTACGGCTTCCTGAGCAACAAGTGGGTCGCCTCCTTCCTGATCGCCTTCATGGGCATCTTCCTGGCCCGGTCCGGCGGCTACAGCTACCTGTGGCCCGCCTTCTCCGGCGCCAACCAGCTGCTCGCTTCCATCGTCATGCTGACCGTCGCCGTCTGGGTGAAGAAGAAGCTGAACCCAGCATTCACGATGACCGTGCTCGTCCCGGCCATCTTCCTGTGGGTGACCGTGACCGTGGCCCTCATCTGGTACGAAGCCGTGATCATCCCGACATTCTTCGTCGCTTCCGCAAATGCCGCAAAGAAACTCACCGGCGGCATCGTGGGCGCCATGACCCTGATCATGCTGATCCTCAACTTCGTGATGATCGGCGGCTTCCTGAAGAACTGGAAGTCCAAGGCGGCGTAACCCGACGACCGGCAACGGCGGGTCCGCCCGCCGGCCGGTCTCGCTGGTACGCGCCGTACGGCGACAGGGTGCCCGGAAGGCTGAGGCCTCGGGCACCCCGTTTTTTTTTCGGGTCCGTTCCCACACCGACCCGGCCCGGCCGACACGGCCTTGGAGATTCCGGTGAACAAGATCCTTCGAAAAGTGAAACGGGCCTGGCAGATCATGGGTCAGGTCAATCGCGAGCGTGCGGTGGGGATGCTCGAGTTCGAGCTCAAGGAGCTCGAGAACATCTTCACCCTCCTGATCCTGGGTGGCTTCGTGGGCATGCCGTCCCCCCCCGCCCCAATCGCCATTGAACTGCTGCCTCTATTGGAGCGGGAGATGGCGGTAATGCTCAACCGCTCGGACTTCGCCCAGGACCCCGTCGGGGCCCTGATGGGCATCCTGGAAGTGGATTGAGGAACAAGGAACCACTATGTATACCAACGCATTCTTTCTAGGCAAGGGCGGGGTCGGCAAGACCACCCTGTCCGCCGCCTTCGGTCTTTCCCTCGCCCGGTCCGGCAGGAAGACCCTCGTGGCCTCCCTGGATCCCGCCCACAACCTGGGCGACGTCTATCGAACCCCCCTGAACGACAAACCCGTGAACGTGGAACCCAACCTGGACGCCCTGGAAGTCGACCTGGCCGCCTGGGTGGAAAAATACCTGGAAGAAAGCCGCCGGGAGATGAAGACTACCTACTCCTACGCGGGAACCCTGAACCTGGACTCTTTCTTCGACATCATGAAATATTCCCCCGGCACGGAGGAATACGCGGTGCTCTGGGCCATCGAGCATATCCACTGCGAACTTGCCGCAGGGTACGACGTGGTGGTCTTCGACACCCCCCCCACGGCCTTGTCCCTTCGCTTCCTGGCCATGCCCGCGATCTCCAACCTCTGGGTGGCGGAGCTAACCAAGCTCCGGGAAAGGATTCTGGACCGCAGGACCTCCATCACCCGGATCAATCCCGAGTCGGCGGTGGCCGAATCCTGCGTGGATAAGGATGATGACAAGGTCTACGGCAGGCTGGGATCCATCCGGAAGCGTCTTTCAGCCCTGCAGAACCTGTTTTCCAAGGAAAGCTACGTGGCCGTAGTGCTCAACCCCGACCACCTCTCGGTCTCGGAAGCCCTTCGAATCCAGGAGGAGCTCGGCAAGATCGATATCCCCCTATCGGGACTCTGCGTCAACAAGCGCGGGGTGTCCAAGGCGGATTGGTCCCTGGACAAGAAGCTGTCCGGGATCCGGGCCTTCGACTTCGACTTCCGGACCGGGGGCTTGCACGAGCGGGAGGATCTCCGTACGATCGAGACGGAGGCCCTCGTGGCGGATTTCCTCGCTTCGGGACCGAAAGGACGAGCATGAACCTGAATCCCTACCTGCTGACGGCCCTGGTGGCGATGGGAGTGGCCGCTACCGCCCAGTATTTCTTCGGCCGGAAGCGGAACAAGGCCCTGGCCGGCTCCATCGCCCGGGGCGTGGAAGCCCTCCTCAAACCCAATCATACCAATTACGTGAACATCGGCGGCTCCATCGGATATAACTTCGTCTACACCCTGTCCTCGGGACCCTGGGTCAGCGCCAAGGGAACCATGACCCTGAGCCCCCGGCAGTCCCTGCTCTACCTGCCTATCTCCCGGCTCCTGGGATTCACGGACCGGTTTTTCATCAATCTCTTCACGAAGAAAAAGATCAAGGGCGAGGCCCACATCGTGTCCCGGTCCACCCTCCGGCGAGCCCGGATCGACGGCATCGAGGAGATGAGCCGCAGGGACACCGAGGCGGCCGGAAAGCGCTTCACCCTTCTCTGGCGGGGGACCGACATGTCCTCGGAGCTGGAAGCCCTCCTGTCCGCCTTTCCGGAACCCGGACGCCTGCGGCACTTCTGCGCATACCCAGGCAACAAAACCTTTTACCTGTATACGGTCCCCCGGGGAGGCGACGTATCCGCGGATCTCGAAGCCGTCCTTCACGCCGTCCCGCGCTTCCTGGACACCAAGAAGGAGGAGTGACCATGGAACTCGACCCCGCCACCCGCGCCAAGTTCGACGCCGTCCTTGCCCGAGTCAAGGAACCGGTCAGCGAACTGTCCCTTTCGGAGCTGAACCTTGTCTCAAAAATCCGCTATTCCGCCAAGGAGAAGGCCCTGCTAGTCCGGCTCGCCGGTTCTCCGGAGGGGCACGAGTGTCCCGCCTGCTCCGCCATGAACGGTCAGGTCCTTGTCACCCTCGAAAGAACCATCCGGGAGGAACTCCAGACGGAATTCCCTGGATTCTCGG
Source organism: Treponematales bacterium (assembly GCA_041738475.1). Lineage (GTDB taxonomy): Bacteria > Spirochaetota > Spirochaetia > Treponematales > UBA12059 > JAAYUR01. Next base: position 9,337 of record JBGSPT010000004.1, on the reverse strand, counting down.
TCGAATTCGAATAATACCCGGGCCGGGGTTCCCCGCCCCGGCCCCGGGATGAATCGGGAACCCCGCCCGTTGCCGAAGCTTTCGGAATATCGTTACCCCCGATTTCGCGCTTTTCCCCACCGGCGTTTGCCAGATCCGTTTCGGATGTGGTACTATGGAAGGTAGGTTAAGCCGCCACGAAGCTTCTGCACACTCCGACCTCGCGGATTCCGGCGATCCCCGCCGGGATGGCGAGCCGAACCATATCAACAATCCATTGGAGGTGCCTGTGAAAAAATTAGTTCCTATTCTCGCGATCGGCGTCCTGCTTGTCGCGGGATGCGCCACAAAACCCCCGGTTCCCGAACCGGAACCCGTTCCCGAGCCGGTGCCTGCGGTCACCCAGGCCGAGGCGGACGGTCTGCACGCGGAGGCCCTTGCGCTGCGCAAGAAGGCCTTCGACCTAAAACTCTTCGAGGTGGTGGCGGACGAATACAAGTCGGCGGACGCCAAGTACTTGGAGGGGAAGACCGCCTACGACGCCAAGGACAACGAGAAAGCAGCCCCGATCCTCAAGGACGCGATCGCGGCGTTCAAGGAAGTCATATCCAAGGGAGCGGGAATCCTGGCCGCGGAAAACCGCAAGAGGGCGGACGAGATGAAGGCCCTTGCGGTCGAGGCGGGAGCTCCCGAAACCGCGGCGGAGAGGATGGCCCAGGGCGACGAGGCATACGCCGCGGGCGCCTCCCTCTCGGAAGAAAAGAAGGACGAAGAAGCCCTGGTGGCCTTCGAAACGGCACGGAAGACCTACGAAGCCGCCTACAAGAAGGCGAAGGCACTGGGCATCCGCGATTCCATCGAGGAAAAGGATTTCGCCCAGTACGACGAGGGCAACTTCAAGCTGGCGGACGAAAAGCTCGCCGCGTCGGACTCCCTCTTCGAGAGCGACCCCGACGCCGCCCTGGACGCCCTGGACGAAGCCACCCTCCGTTACAACCTGGTCGTGCAGAAGGGCTGGCAGACCTACGCGGTCGAGCGAAAGGCTCCTGCGGACGACGCCAAGCGAAGGTCCGAGGAGATCAAGGCCCAGGTCGCGGTCAAGGAAAAGTACTCGGAAGCCCTGGCGGTCTACAACAACGCCTCCGCACTCCTGGCGGGCGGAAATTATCAGGAAGCCGGTCCCGAGTTCGACCGCTCCGCGGAGCTCTTCGAGGAAGCCTATGCGGAGGCCGAGGTCAAGCGAGAGGCGGCCCTGGCCGCCCTTGCGGAGGCGGAAGCCCGGACCCAGGAGAGCGAGTCCAAGGCCATCGCCGGGGACGAGATCCTCGGCACGGCGGAAGAATGAGGAGGCGGCCATGAAACGTATATCACTGCTGATCGTCGCCCTTCTCCTGACCGCTTCGGTCTTCGGGCAGAGCCTTTTGCAGAATTCCTATTATCAGAAGAGCCTAGAGCTCCGCGCCCAGGCCCAGGAAGCGTTCGAGGCCGGAGACTATGACGCCGCGGCGGATCTGGCCGCCCAGGCCCAGGAGTTCGCCCAGCTTTCCGACGAATTCGTCGAGGAAATGCTGGCCAAGAACCAGGCGGACGACGCCTTCGCCGCGGCCCAGGTCCGCATGACCTGGGCTCTGACCAACGGAATTCCCGAAACCTACCCCAGCGAGTGGTCCCTGGCCTCGTCCCGCATGGGACTTGCCACCACGGCCTACGAGGAGGAAAACTGGCTGGACGTCACGGACTACTCGGAGCTCGTCCTGGACGCCCTGGCGGGTCTCACCGAGCGTCTGCCCCTTCCGAGGTATTACACCGTGCGCCTGATTCCCGAGCGCAGGGACTGCCTGTGGCGGATCGCGGAATACCCCTTCGTCTACGGCGACCCGTGGCAGTGGAGACTGCTCTACGACGCGAACAAGGCGGCATTGGTGAATCCCAACGACCCGGACCTCGTCCTCCCCGGCCAGGTCCTGGAGATCCCGAGCATCCGGGGCGAGACCCGGTCCGGCACCTGGGATCCGGCCAAGCCCTACGTGGACCTGCCGAAGCCCTGAGCGTCCGAAGGTAACGACAAAGCATCCCCCGCGGGGCCGCCGAAAGGCGGCCCCGCCGTATTATCGGAGGCCGCCTCGAATACCGGGAGCGTCGATGACGAAGGTCAGATACCTTCGGGGATTTCCAGGCGCTTGCGGCGGTTTTCCAGGATGGTCCCCTCCGCGCAGGCCGCCATGTCCAGGACGCAGGGCGCGACCAGGCGGTATTCCACCAGGGTACCCCGCCGTTCGTCCTCCACGAACCCCGCGGCCTTCAGCTGGGAGAGATGCTTGGAGGCCGCGGACTTCTCGATGCCGATCTCCGCGGCGAGCTCGCAGACGCAGCGAGGCCCTTCCCGGAGCTTGTCCAGGATGTAGATTCTTGCGGGGTGCGCCAAGGCCTTGAACATCTCGGCGCGAAGGGAGTACTTGTGCGGGATCTCTGATTCCATGGGTCAATGTTGCAAAGTTTGGAAACAATTGTCAAGGAACCGATTGACTTTATTATGCAATGTTTCCATACTTTGCAACAAGGAGAGACCATGGATACCCTCATCCTGTACGGCATCGCCGCGGTCGGCTTGATCCTTTCCGGAATCAAAAACCGTGAAAAAACTCGGTCCGCTCTCATCAAAGCCTGGAAAGCCTTCGAGGGCATCCTTCCCCAGTTCCTGATCGTCCTGGCCCTGGTGGCGGTCACCCTGGCCGTCCTGGATACGGCCTCCATTTCCAGGATACTGGGCGGTTCCTCGGGACTTCCGGGTATCCTGGGCGCTTCCCTCGTAGGCGCAGTCACCCTCATCCCGGGGTTCATCGCCTTTCCCGCGGCCGCGTCCTTGATGCGGGAAGGAGCCGGAGCCACCCAGATCGCCGCCTTCGTCTCGAGTCTGATGATGGTCGGGATCGTCACCCTGCCCATGGAGATGAAATACTTCGGGAAACGGGTATCCCTCCTGCGCAACGCCCTGGCCTGGGTATTCTCCCTTGGGGCGGCCCTTTTCGTCGGCTGGGTGCTGTCCCTATGACAAAAATCCTGCGACGATACACGGGCGTCCTGGCCGCGGCCGGAGCCTTCGCGGTGTTTCTAATCCTGTTTCCACAGTGGCGGGGCAAGGCCCTGGACTCCATGAGCTACCAGGCCGGAACCATGCTTCTGGTAATCCCGCCCATCTTCATCCTCCTGGGACTCTTGGACGTCTGGGTGCCCCGGGAACAGATGATCCGATTCATGGGCTCCGATTCCGGAATCAAGGGCACGGTATTGGCCTTCCTGCTGGGCTCCTTCGCGGCGGGCCCCCTATACGGAGCCTTCCCCTTCGCCGCGGTGCTCATGAAGAAAGGCGCGAGCTTCCCGAATATCCTGATATTCATCGGAGCCTGGTCGACCACAAAGATCCCGATGCTCCTCTTTGAAATCTCGGCCCTGGGGCCCCGGTTCGCCCTGGCGCGGCTCGGGATCGACATCGTCGGAATCGCGGTCATCGCCTGGGCGATACAGACCGCCAGCCCCAGGCAAGAAATCGAACACCTCTACGCGGAGGCGAAAAAGATAGACTGAACCGCGGACCGCCCGCGGGAAAGGATGCGATTCATGAAAGTCCAGATTCTGGGTACCGGCTGTCCGAACTGCAGGCTGTTGGAGGAGCGCGCACGGGAAGCCGTCGCGGAACTCGGGCTAGACGCCGAGATCGAAAAGATCACGGATATCGACGCCATCATGGATATGGGTGTGATGATGACCCCGGCTCTGGCCGTCGACGGGGAGGTCAAGCGGGCGGGCAAGGTACTGGCCAAGAGCCAGATCATCGAGATCCTGAAGGGAGGTAAGTGACATGGCCGGATGCACCTGCAATTGCGGCGGCGACAACGAGATGAACCTCGTTTATTCCTGCTCGGGAGCGGCCAACACGGGCCTCCTGGCGGACCAGGTGATGCGAACCCTGATCCGGGACAAGGTCGGAGCCGGAACCTGCCTGGCGGCCATGGGTGCTGGGCTCTCCGGTTTCCTGGCTTCCGCTCAGAGCGCGACCCGGAACATCGTTCTTGACGGATGCCCGGTGGCCTGCGGCGCCAAGATCTTCCAGAAAAACGAAATCCCCTTCCAGCATTACGTTCTTACCGAGTTCGGCGTGGAGAAGGGCAAGACCCCCATCACCGGGGAACTGATCGAGGAAGTGGCGGCCAGCGTGACCGCGAAGGTACGGGGATGAGCGCGAAAGAACTCTCCCCGAACAGGAAACTTATCTACCTTCTCGGAGTTTTCCTGGCGGCTTACCTCATCCCCTGGAGCTCTTCCCGGGTTTCCGGCGCCGTTCAGGAAGCCTTCCTCATGCTCTCGGAATACGCGCGTCAGCATGTGCTCCTCTGCCTCGTGCCCGCCATGTTCATCGCAGGGGCCATCACGGTCTTCCTGAACCGGGAGGCGGTCATGCGGTACCTGGGGCCGGACGCAAAGCGGGTCACCGCCTACGGGGTGGCCTCGGTGTCCGGAGCTGTCCTGGCGGTCTGCTCCTGCACGGTCCTGCCCATCTTCAAGGGGATCTACAAGAAAGGCGCCGGGCTCGGTCCCGCGGTCGCCTTCCTATACTCCGGACCGGCCATCAACATCCTGGCCATCGTCCTGTCCGCCAAGGTCTTCGGTTGGAAACTCGGGTTGGCCCGCGCCGCGGGCGCCGTCCTCTTCTCCATCCTCATCGGCCTGGCTATGGCGCTGATCTACCGCAAGGAGGACGCCCAGCGGGCGGCCGACGCCCGCTTGTTCGCGGGATCCTCGGAGAAGCCTTCCCGCAGCCTGGGACAGATGATCGTCTATATGACCTCCATGATCGGCATCCTGGTCTTCGTAAACTGGGCCGGTTCCCGGGGCGGAAGCGCGGTCTGGGACGCGGTCCATTCCGCCAAGTGGTGGATCTCCGGAGCCTTCGCGGTAGTCCTCGCCTATACGGTGGTGAAATGGTTCAACCGGGATGAACGGATCGATTGGGTGGTCGCCACCCGGGACTTCTCCCTCCAGATCCTGCCCCTCCTGTTCGGAGGGGTCCTGGTTGCGGGGTTCCTGCTGGGCCGGCCGGGTCAGGATGCCCTGATCCCGAGCGCCTGGATCGGCGGACTTCTGGGCGGGAACTCCCTGTTCGCCAATCTCTTCGCCTCCGTAGCGGGCGCCCTCATGTACTTCGCCACCCTGACGGAAATCCCCATCGTCCAGGGCCTGCTAGGCTCCGGGATGGGGCAGGGCCCCGCCCTGGCCCTCCTCTTGGCCGGTCCGAGCCTCTCCCTGCCCTCCATGCTGGTCATCGGAGGGGAGCTGGGTTGGAAGAAGACCCTGACCTACGTGGGATTGGTGGTCCTCCTTTCTACGGCCGCGGGACTGGCCTTCGGGGCCGTGGCATGAGGTTCCGTCTAAACGGACACGATCCGTCGTCCATGCACTCCATGCGTGAAAGGAACCTGTATGAGTGAGGAGCAGAAGGCCGGTCTGGGATTCTTCGCGAAATATCTCTCCCTATGGGTCGCCCTCTGCATAGCCCTGGGGGTCGCGATCGGATACTTTCTCCCGGGGGTCCCCGAATTCCTGGGCAGGTTCGAATACGCCAAGGTTTCCATACCCGTGGCGGTCCTGATCTGGCTCATGATCTATCCCATGATGCTCAAGGTGGACTTCACCAGCATCAAGAACGCGGGCCGGAAGCCCAAGGGACTCGTGGTCACCCTGGTCGTCAACTGGCTGATCAAGCCCTTCACCATGTACCTAATCGCCTGGTTCTTCCTGAAGGTGGTATTCAAGGCGTTCATTCCCTCCGGACTGTCCACGGAGTACCTGGCCGGGGCGGTCCTGCTGGGCGCCGCCCCCTGCACCGCCATGGTCTTCGTGTGGTCCTACCTTTCCGACGGGGATCCCGGCTACACGGTGGTGCAGGTGGCGGTGAACGACCTGGTCATCCTCTTCGCCTTCACCCCCATCACGGCCTTCCTGCTGGGCGTCAGCGAAGTCCGCGTCCCCCTGGACACCTTGATCCTCTCGGTGGTGCTCTTCGTGGTCATACCCCTGGGATTCGGCGCCCTGACCCGCTCCCGGTTCATCCGGAAGCGCGGCAAGGAGTGGTTCGACGGGGTCTTCGTCCGGAAGTTCGACGGCATCACCGAGGGCGGCCTTTTGCTCACCCTGATCATCCTCTTCGCATTCCAGGGGGAGGTCATCCTCAAGAATCCCGTCGCGATCCTCCTGATCGCCGTGCCCCTGGTCCTCCAGACCTATTTCATTTTCTTCCTGGGGTACGGATGGGCCAAGGCCTGGAAGGTCCCCTACGAAGTCGCCGCACCCGCGGGGATGATCGGAGCGTCCAACTTCTTCGAGCTGGCCGTGGCCGTGGCCGTCAGCCTCTTCGGGCTTTCCTCGGGAGCCGCCCTGGCCACGGTGGTGGGGGTGCTGGTGGAAGTCCCCGTGATGCTGTCCCTGGTCCGGATAGCCCGGGCTACCCGCGGCCGGTTCCCCGCCTCCGCGGATTCCGGCGTCTCTCCCGTCCGGAAACTAGGGCAAAACAAGGAGCGAACATGAAGAAAGTCCTTTTCCTGTGCGTCCACAATTCCGCCCGCAGTCAGATGGGCGAGGCCTTCCTCAAGCGCCTTGCCGCGGACCGCTTCGAGGCGGAAAGTGCCGGACTGGAGCCCGGCACCCTCAATCCCTACGTGGTCCGGGCCATGGCGGAAGCCGGGATCGACATCTCCCGGAATCCCACCAAGAGCGTCTTCGACCTGCATGCCCGGGGCGCGGCGTTCGACTACGTGATCACCGTCTGCTCCAGCGAAGCCGCGGAGCGCTGTCCGATCTTTCCGGGCAAGGCCGAACGGATACACTGGCCCTTCGAGGACCCGTCCTCGTTCCGGGGGAGCGACGAGGAGATCATGGCCCGGGTCCGTTCGGTGCGGGACCAGATCGAGAAAGCCGTGCGGCAGTTCATAGCAGAGAGGGCTTGACGATCCGACGGGAAGCCTCGGGACCTGGAATCGGGAGCCATCCCACCGTTTGCGGTTTTTCACCGGATCCGTCATACTCTCCCGGGGGTCGGAATGCTCGATACGGGCCGGATCGCGGAGGACGAACGTCGCGCCTACAGGATCTTCCTCGTCTCCCTGCTGGGCGCCCTGGTGGTCCTCTTCTCCGGCGTATTCCTGGGATTCTCGGCCCGCAATGCGGACTTCCTACGGGAGGTGGTGCTGGAGAGGGCCCAGTCCCTCTTCCGCCAGATCGTCCTGACCCGGCAGTGGGCGTCCGAATACGGCGGCGTGTACGTCCGGAAGGGCGACGGCGTGGAGTCCAACCCCTGGCTGGACCATCCTGATCTGGAGGCCGCGGACGGAAGACTCCTCACCCTCCGCAACCCCGCGCTGATCACCCGGGAAATCTCGGAGATCGCATCCCGCCAGGACGATTACAGGTTCAAGATCACCAGCCTCAAGCCCTTGAATCCGGGCAACATCCCCGACGACTTCGAGCGTAGGGCCCTCGAGTCCTTCGAGGCCGGGGCCCTGGAGTACTGGGAGACCGTGGACGCCGCCCCTGGCCGGGAATTCCGGTATATGGGGGCGCTCAGGACCGAGCAGTCCTGTCTGGCCTGCCACGCCAAGCAAGGATACCGGGAGGGAGATATCCGGGGCGGCATCTCCGTCACCTTTCCGGTGGGGCGCCTGGAACGGGAACTCAAGAAGAACGTCGCCCTCGTCTTCGGCCTGGAAATCCTGATCGCCGCCGGAACCCTGGCCGCGGTCCTCTTTTTCGTAATCCGCCTGCGCCGTCAACTGAGCCTGGTACGGGCCGAACTGGAACAGGCCGCCACCCGGGACGCCCTGACGGGGCTCTATAACCGAAGGTACATCCTGGAGCGCTTCGCCCAGGAGGAGGCCAAGTGCCGGAGATCCGGTCTGCCCCTGGCCTGCGCCCTGATCGACGCGGACGACTTCAAAGCCGTCAACGACCGCTTCGGCCACGCCTCCGGGGACGCCGCGCTCAGGCTCATCGCGGAAAGCATGAAATCCGGCGTCCGGGAATACGACATCCCGGGCCGTTTCGGGGGAGAGGAATTCATCATCCTCTTCCCGGGCGTCCGCGCCCAGGATGCCCGGAACGCCTGCGAACGGATCCGGGCGTCCGTCGAGACCGCACCCCGGCCCCGGGGCCTGGAAGCCGCGCGGATCACCGTCAGCATGGGGATCGCGGATATGTACTGCTCCCGGGAGGATCCCGAAACCCGGGACGGGATGGATCGTCTCCTGTCCCGGGCGGACGAGGCACTCTACCGGGCCAAGTCGGCCGGCAAGAACCGGTGCGAATCGTTCTCCGAAGGGGACGAAAAAGCCTAGCCATCCCTCGGCCGGAAGCGGTGCCCTCATGGCGTAAAGGGGCGCGCAAGCGATTTCCCGGCAGCATCGCCGAAGCCCCCCAAGGCTTCGGTGCCGTTTAGGGGCGCGAAGCGATTTTCCGGCAACATCGCCGAAGCCCCAAGGCTTCGGTGCCGTGAAGGGGCGCGCAAGCGATTCTCCGGCAGCCTCGCCGAAGCCCCAAGGCTTCGGTGCCGTGAAGGGGCGCGCAAGCGCCCCATCACGCTACTCCAGGCCCAGGATCGGCATGCCCCTCGGGTACTCCACGCTGAAGGAAAGGGGCAGCGCAAGCTCCCTGCCCGGGGCCAGCTTCAGGGTCCACAGGAAGGTTTCGTTCTCGATCTTGCGGAGGGCGTCCGTATCCTTCGAATAGGCCGGAGCCAGGGCCTTTACGACGATCTGCTCGTTCAGGGACACCGGGAGCTGGTCGGACACCTCCAGGACGATCTCCCGCTTCTTCGAGTTCTTGACCTTGATCTCGTATTCCCAGGTGGTCTTGGACTTCTTGGTCAGGGCCCCGGTGTTCTCGTCGAACTTTCGAAGGAGCTTCCGTTCCACCCGGATGCCCTCGTCGATGCCCAGGTCGGCCTTGAAGGAACCGCCCGCGGGCACGGCTTCCACGGCCGCGTCGGCCACATAGGAGCCGTCCACGTATACGTGGGAGGGGCCGGCCAGTATGGGATAGGCGGAGTCGTTCCTGACCTCGCAGCGGAAGTAGGCGTAGGGCGAGAGCTTGGGGACCGCGGCGTAGGTGAAGGTCACGGGCAGGTCCAGGACGGCGATGGTGACGGTCCTGTCCTTGTTGTCCGAGGCGACCGTGGTGGCCCCGGGGATGGCGAAGGTCACGGCGGTGGCTCCCGTGGACGCCCGGGCGGAGTCGACCCGCATCTCCGGGGCGGGTTCGTCGTTCCACGCGAGATCCGCCGAGGATTCCATCGCTCCCCGGACGCCCGCCG
>JBGSPT010000469.1:0-4829 GCA_041738475.1 Treponematales bacterium | reverse complement strand
GTGGACTTTTTACGCCTATAGGCGTAAAAAGTCCCGATTATCGGGCTCCTCAGGAGTTTGCAAGGTAGAAAAATCGCATGTATGCGATTTTTCCTTGGTTATCGTGGGAAAGCCCGACAAACTCCTAGAGCCACAGGTAGTAGGAATGGATCTTCCTCAGGAACAGGACCGTACCCGCGGCGAGTCCCAGGGCGCCCAGGAGGACCGAGGCTGGGGATGCGGAAGCCCTGAGGGCCAGCCCTCCGCCGAAGATCAGGGAGCAGCCCAGGGCGGCGAGCTTGTAGCCCCCTTCCCCGGTCAGCCGCGCCGCCAGAAGGTAGTTGGCGGCGGCGCCCAGGAAGCTGGCTGCGGACAGGAATCCGTACAGCTGGGCGTATCCCACCCGCTGGAGGAGATCGGCGCCGAAGGTTCCGGTGTTGATCGGCAGCCCCGTTCCCAAGGCCAGGGAAGCCAGGAGCACGGCTCCGATCGGGACCGCCTGCCGATCCTCCGAATACCCCACCGAATACAGGGAGCCCGCGAACAGGGAGAACACCCCCAGGAAACGCATGGACAGGAGCAGCCGGGTCACGATGTTCCGTTCGGGGAAGGAGATGCCCAGGAGGGCACCCCTGAGGGACTCGATTCGTAGGATTTCCGAGGAAAGGGCGAGGGCCCAGAAGGCGAAGAAGAAGAGCTCCATGGATACCGTTCGGGAATACCGGAAGCTCAGCAGGAACAGCACCGCGATGCCGTATGCCGAACAGAGGACCCCCGCCGCGAGGGGCAGGACCCCGGGATACCGGGAAAGCGCCGAAGACCCGTTCCCGGGGACCGGGAAGCCCGGGAGGCGGCCCGCCGCGGCCAGGATTTCCGGCCCCGCCTGGAAGAATGCGGCGACTGAGGCCGCCGCGAAGGCGAGGGCTAAAATCCAGCAGGCGCGGTAGGTCCTCGTCCGGGAGGTGATCGTCATACCCCGAGCTTACTACGAAGAGGACCTGAAAAAAAGCGGTTGAAGGGCGGTTCCCGCGTGCCGATACATACGCTAGGAGTAAACCGGATGAAACGGATGCAAGCGCTTTCCCTGGCCCTCGTCCTGCTCGCCGCTCCCCTGTGGGCGGGCGACGTAGCGTTCTTCGTCAACCTCGGATTCTCCCCCGACTCCGCCTATTACATGTTCGGGCAATACGGCGTGGATGCCCACACGGGCACTCCCTACGCGGAAACTTTCATCGTCGACACCAAGGCGAACGATTTCGTGCGCAAGGGCCAGGCCCGGATGACCTATGCGGTCCGTCCCGAGCCCGGCCAGGATCCCGCCGCGGCCTTCTATGCCCTCCTGGCCGACCAGGGCGCGGCCAGGCTCAAGGAATACAGGATCGATCCCCTTCGGCAGGGGCGCATCGTGTACCTCCTGGTGAACGGCCAGACCCCCTCGGACGCCCTGTCCTTCAAGGACTACAAGACCGACGCCCAATGGGAAGTCCTCCTTCGCCCGACGGCCACGGAGACCGACGGCGAGGTGATCTCCTCCTTCGGCATCTCCGTGTCCGTCACCTCGAAAGCGGGGACGGTCAAGCGTTTCGAGGCGGGAAACCCCGGGATCAAGCGCAAGGGAGTCAGGGGCTACGCGATCCGGCGCATCTTGGTGACCCCGGACGAGAAGACCGTGGTCTTTATCGTGGAAAAGCGCGTGGTCGTGAAGGACGGCGATTCCGTCCGCTATATGGTGGAGACCGTCCGTATCCCGTAAGGACTCAGGACACGGGCGACAGGACTCAGATTGGACTTCCGGCGGCGGATGCCCATGACGATCCACAGCCGTCTGATTGGTCCCTGGTTCCTGAGTCCTGATTGCATCCCTGCCGCGTTTTTCGGTATCATCCCTCATCCATTCTCCGAACCTAAGGAAGCATCATGGCCGAGAAGATCACCAGCCGCGCGGTCGACTACTCCCAGTGGTACATCGACATCGTCCTCAACGCGAAACTCGCCGACTACTCGCCGGTGAAGGGCTGCATGGTCGTCCGGCCCCGGGGCTACGCGATCTGGGAGCGCATCCAGGCGGAGTACGACCGCCGCTTCAAGGAGACGGGGCACCAGAACGCCTACTTCCCCCTCCTCATCCCCATGAGCTTCCTAAAGAAGGAGGCGGAACACGTGGAGGGCTTCGCCCCCGAACTGGCGGTGGTCACCCACGGGGGCGGGGAGGAGCTCGAGGAACCCCTGGTCATCCGGCCCACCAGCGAGACCATCATCTGGTCCAAGTACAAGGACTGGATCCAGTCCTGGCGGGACCTTCCCCTGCTGTACAACCAGTGGTGCTCGGTGCTCCGCTGGGAGAAACGGACGCGTCTATTCCTCCGTACCGCCGAGTTCCTCTGGCAGGAGGGCCACACGGCCCACGAGACCGAAAAGGAAGCTGTCGAGGAAACCATGCGGATGCTCGACGTGTACCGGGAGGTCGCGGAACGACACCTCTGCCTGCCGGTCATCGCCGGGAAGAAGAGCGACGCCGAGAAGTTCGCCGGCGCGGTTTCCACCTACTGCATCGAGGCGATGATGCAGGACCGCAAGGCCCTCCAGGCGGGGACCAGCCACTTCCTGGGCCAGAACTTCGGGAAGGCTTTCGAAGTCCAGTTCCAGACCCGGGACGGGAAGCTGGATTACGCCTGGGCGACCAGCTGGGGGCTCTCGACCCGGCTCATCGGCGCGATCATCATGACCCACTCGGACGACAAGGGCCTGGTTCTGCCCCCCAGCCTGGCTTCCGAGCAGGCGGTAATCGTCCCGATCTACAAGACCGACAGCAAGTCCGCGGTCCTGGAATATACCGCGCGGATGGAGGCCTCCCTGAAGGACGCGGGGGTCCGGGTGCTCACGGACACCGACGACACGAGCTCCCCGGGCTGGAAGTTCGCTGAGTGGGAGATGCGGGGGGTGCCCGTCCGGATCGAGGCGGGTCCCCGGGACATGGAGGCCGGCAAGGCGGTCCTGGTGCGCCGGGATACGGGGGAGAAGACCGTCATTGCGGCGTCCGAGGCCGCGTCCAAGGTCCGGGAGCTTCTGGACGCCATCCAGAAGAACCTCTACGACCGCGCCAAGGCCTTCCGCCTGGAGAACACCCGGGACGTCGCGGACTACGAGGAGATGAAGGCCTTCTACGGCAAGGCCGGGGAGGAGAACGAGGGCACCGCCACGGCCCGGGGCGGCTTCGCCCGGGCCCTCTGGTGCGGGAGCCGGGAATGCGAGGCGAAGCTCAAGGCCGAGACCAAAGTCACCCTCCGCTGTATGCCCCTGGACGACCAGGAGCACATCGACGGAAAATGCGCCCTTTGCGGCTCCCCCGCGAAATTCAGGGCGATCTTCGCAAGAAACTACTGATGTTCCGCGGCGGCTCCGCCGCCGCGGGCACACCCTTCGCGCCTCCCGGCACGGGTCATTTCCGGCCGTAGCACAGCATTATCGACTCATCCTGACCGCAGAATGCCATGTGGAGTGTCCCGTCGTCGGCTACCGCGAGGTCGGGACGCGAGGCGGAGAAGGGGATGTCCAACTCTTCCTCCGTCCATGCGCCGCCGACGTTCGTCAGGTAGTAGATGCGGCCGCCGAATCCCGCTATCGCTTTCACATAAACGATATGGACCTTCCCGTTCCCGTCCAGGGCCATGTCGAGCGAATCGATGGATCCGGTCGGATCGACGGCCAGGTCCTCGGTCGTCCAATCCTCGGGCTGGACGTTGGAATCGATATCCGAGCATATGTAGTGCCGGATGACGTGGGCTCCGCCGTCGTCGACCACGTGGCACACGTGGAAGACGTCCGAGTCGGCGATCTCGAACTCGCATCCTCGGATGACATCGGAATCCACCACGATCGGAACATTCCAGGTCCCCGAGGCGTTCGTGGCGATCGCGCACGTGACGTCGGCTCCATCCTGCAAGAACGCGACGTAGGGCTTGCCGGCGGAGTCGAAGTCCAGATCCGGGTAGGCTCCGACATCCCCGCTCCCGTATGCCGTCTCGATCACCCAGGCTCCGGTGACGTTCGAAACGTACATGAGATCCACATCCGTGCTGTTGAAGTAGGCGATATGGATCTTGCCCGCCGCGTCCGTGCGGATGGAGCTGTATCTCCCGACATCATCCGTCCCTCCGGTATCGAGGGTCGAGCCGCTGAAACCGCCCACCGATCCTTTCATGCGAAATCTCAGCTCGCTCCCCGTCAAGCTGTAGTAGGAGATGTACACATTCCCGTTGTCGGAGGCGAAGATGGACGAATTGGATCCGACGGAGTCGGCGGTATCCAGGGCCTGGAGGGTCCAGGTGCCCGAGGACGGCACCGCGTAGGCCAGGTCCGCCGTTCCTAGCCGGTAGAAGCTGATATGAGGGGTCCTGTCACCGTCCACGGCTATCGCGGGTAAGCTGGGTCCGTTCTGATGGTCTTCCAGGGTGGTGAACTCCCATTCTCGGGGGAGTTCCGGTTCCGCGCAGGCGGCAAGGACGGAAAGGAGCAGGACGCAGAGAGCGAGTACGCCGCCGCATCGGGGATGTGCACGTTCAGACATTCAGAGCCTCCATGTTTCGGGGATGGTACCAGTGTACCGCGATCCTCCGGAAAATCAATATTTCCATTCCCTGCTTGATATTCCGAAGGATTCCTATCCCGAAGGCCGCGGGATGCCGACACTAGAAGGGCGGGCCGACCGGGAGAAGCGGAACCTTCTTCGGGCGGCCGTGAACCCCGCGTCCGTCCAGGAGGCCCGATGGCACCCGCACCCCGCTCGACCCCGAATCCCGACCTCCCTTCCCGGATCGGATCCGTCCGCCGCACACACGGCCGGGTGCGCC
>JBGSPT010000461.1:0-7290 GCA_041738475.1 Treponematales bacterium | reverse complement strand
CACCGGCACCCGGAAGTACGACGTGCTGCTGAGCCGCGACGCCGGCTCGAACATCGAATCCCCCCGGGCCATCGTCCACGGCCTTGTCGTACCGGGCCCCCAGGGAAGAGACCGCGACGGCGGAGGATCTTTCCTCGGGCGACAGGGGTCCGATGCGGGAGGCGGGAGGTACGACCCGGGCCCGCTCCACCGGGGTCGGTCGGCCGTCGGCGTCCAGGAAGGAGACCAGGACCTCCCCCACCCCGAGCTCGGTGATGGCCGCGGCGGCGTCCACCCGGGGATTGGGCCGGAGGCTGTTCGCCACGGAGTCCACGGCCTTGCGGTCCTTGGGCGTGTAGGCCCGAAGGGCGTGGTGGATCCGGTTGCCCAGTTGGCCCAGCACCGATTCGGGCACGTCCAGGGGACTCTGGGTGACCAGCCAGAGCCCGACCCCCTTGGAACGCACCAGCCGGGCGGTCCTCTCCACCGCGTCCACCAGGGCCTCGGGCGCGTCGTCGAACAGCAGGTGCGCCTCGTCCAGGAGCAGGATGAGCCGGGGCTTGGCCAGGTCTCCCGCCTCGGGAAGCTCCTCGAAGAGCTCCCCCAGGAGGTGCAGGAGGACCGTGGCGTACAGGGTCGGTTCGGCCATGAGGTCCTCGGATGACAGGACATGGACCATGCCGCGTCCGTCCGGGGCCGTCCGTATCAGGTCCTCCATGTCCAGGGCGGGCTCCCCGAAGAACCTGCCGGCTCCGGAATCCTCCAGCACAAGGACGGATCTCTGGAGGGCGCCCAGGCTTGCGGAGGACAAAAGGCCGTACTCGGCCTTGAGGGAGGCCGCGTTGTCCGTAGCCCAGCCGATCAGGGCCCGAAGATCCGCCAGGTCCAGGACGGGAAGTCTTTTCTCGTCGGCGATGCGGAAGAGGAGGCGAAGACTGTCCGCCTGCACGTCCGAAAGCCCCATGAGGCGCCCCAGGAGCAGGGGGCCCAGGTCGGAGACCGTGGCCCGGAGGGGATGGCCCTTCTTTCCGAACACGTCCCAGAAGACCGCGGGGCATGCGGACCAGGCGGGTTCCGGGAGCCCGAGCTTCCCGAAGGCCGCCCGGATCTTGGGATTGTCCCCGCCCGGCGCCGCGATGCCCGAAAGATCGCCCTTGACGTCGCAGCAGAACACCGGGACCCCCGCGTCCGAGAATCCCTGGGCCAAAGCTTGAAGGGTGACGGTCTTGCCCGTACCCGTGGCCCCGGTCACCAGGCCGTGCCGGGCCGCCATGGACAGGTCGAGGGAAACTCCGGTGTTCGTCTCGGGAATGCGGCAGATCGGAAGGGACTCGGACATGGAGGCCTCCTGCTCGAGGATCTGGGGACATCCGTATTCTACGACACCTCGGGCCAGGTCAGCTACTTCCTCGGGATCCTGTCCAGCTCCTTGCCTCGGGCCGATACCTCTCGCACAAACCGCCCCGCCTGCCATACGGGGATCAGCTTTTCAAGGCGGCCTCCAATTTTTCGATGTCGAACTTCTTCATATCCATATAGACTTCCGTCACCTTCCGCCTTTGCTCCGGAGCTCCGTTTATTAGCGCCTTCGAAAGCATCCTGGGGACGATCTGCCACGACACGCCGTATGCATCCTGGAGCCATCCGCACTGCTCCGCCTCCGGATTGCTGGACAGTTTTTCCCAGTAGTAATCGATCTCTTCCTGGCTGTCGCATTCTATGGTAAACGAGACGGATGGATTGAACCGAAATTGCGGACCGGCGTTTAGGGCGATGAACCGAGATTTCAGTATCTCGAACTCGATGGTCACGATGTCGCCCTTCTTATGCCCCGTGATTTCCTCCCCGACTTCCGTGTAGTAGTCGATCGAGAGTATCCGCCCGCCCTTGAAGACGGAGAGGTAATAATCCACGGCTTCCTTGGCTGCATTGTTGAACCAGAGACAGGGAATCGGTTTGCTTACCATAAACGCTCCTGGTTTCCACGAATCGGAACGATGGAACATCGAATATCAGAGCTGGTATTCGATCCCCCAAGAGACCCCGAATTTGTCAATGAAGCTCCCGTAAACGGAGCCCCAGAAGACCTTTCCCGCCGGCATCAGAATCTTCCCGTGTTCGCTCAATTTTTCCACGAAGGTGTACGCATCCTTCTCGGAGTCCACTTCCAGGTGGACGGTCATATTCGATCCGACGGCAACCAGATCTTCCTCCCAGGAATCGCTGAAGTACAGATAGTTTCCTCCCTCGAATCGTATCGATCCGTGCATGATCTTTTCGTTCCAGGCCCCGCCAGGGCGCATCCCGCCCTCTTCCGGGATGTCCTTGTATCTCAGGAGTTCCAACTCCCCCCCCAGGACGGAGTGATAAAATCGTATCGCCTCTTCGCAGTTCCCGTTGAACGTGACATACGGGATTCCTTTCATGGCGGCTTCCTCCCATTCACGGCTCAAGATCCATGGGGCCGTATATTACATTTATTGTAATCTATTTTCGGCCGCCATTCAAGTTCCGCCGGGACGGCGGTCCTGCCCCGGAGTCCGCTCCGGCTATTCCTCCGGGGTTCCCACGTCAATCCGGGCGGAATTCGAAGTTCCAGGTGATATTCTCCGGAGATCGGTAAAAATTCTCGTCAAGATCATCGCCACCCGCAAGGGTGACCACACCGAAACGGCACCGGGCTTCGCCGGTGCAGGGCGGGGCGGGAACGGACAGGAACAGATTCTCCGCCGCACGGCATCGGTTTGCGCCCCTCACTGTATGGATAGGAATGCTCGATCCTATCCAACAATCAAACACCCGATCGGAAAAACCGGCGTGGCGAAGCGGTCGTCAGCCTCGTTTCGCCTTGATGACGATCGTGTGATTCCGTATTTCGTATTCCGTGGTTACGAACCCGGTACCGCTCAATAGCTGTTTGTATTCTTCGACGTTCTTGAACTTCACGAAGTCGTACCACTTCGTTCCCTCCTCGGGATATCCGTTTACGATGAGGACGATCCCGTCCCCGGCCAGCACTCTCCGGATTTCCGAGAACGCCTTCGTGTGGTTTTCCCAGAAGTTGATGGTGTCGAATATGCCGACGATCTGGATGCAGGCATCGGGTATGGGCAGAGTCTCGACGTCAGCCTGCAGGATTTCGACCGTTCCGCGATTGACTTCCCGCGAATTGACACGCCTGGCGAGACCGACCATGTCGGAGGATCTATCCACCCCGTAGATATGCGCTTCCGTGAACATGCGAGAAAAATGCTTCACCGCGATCCCGCCGCCGCATCCGAGGTCCAGGATGTTGTGCACCTTCCCGGATTCCGAATCATGCAATCGCCGTATGATCCGTGAATACTGCCGATCGTGTACCGCGTTCATGAAGAGACCCAGTATGCGACCTGCCACCCCGCGGGGGCTCGCGCCCATGCAGCGTTCCTTCATATGAACCTCCGATCGAGAACCGACATACGAATGTACCCGCGCGGTCTTCCTGCGGCACCGCTCAATTCGGGGAAACGGCGGCGGAATCCGCGTGCATCCTTGAATTGCTCAAGATGAAGAACTCCTCCTGGCTCGGCAATATCCTCTTGTCCCTGCCTTCGAACCCCCGGTCGAACTCCTCGGCCTTTTCGGGATCTATGGAGTACACTTCGCTTTCAAGATACCGCCATCCGCCCTTCGGTATCGCGGAATCCCGCAGTTCCCGGACCATCATGGCCGAAGGATATATATTGTTCCCGATGGTCACGGAGTACTTGAAACAGCTCTTGAATCCCATGGATACATAATTCCCCGGATTCCCGAATATGATTATCGCAGGATACCCCATCTGCCGGGCTTTTATGAATGAGTGCTCCATGAGGGCCTTGCCGTATCCCCTTCTCTGGCAATCCGGAGCAACGCTCAAGGGGCCGAACGTCAAGGTCCGAATGGTTTCGCCCTCGTCGTTCACCAGTCCGGATCTCGTGTACATGATGTTCCCGATGATCCGTCCGTCCTTTTCCAGAACGAAATCCAGCTCCGGTATGAAATCCGGATGGGACCTAATGATATGAACTAGATAGTGCTCCGTGCATCCGGGGCCATGGATGTTCCAGAACGCGTCCCGGGTGAGCTCTTCCACTCGATGTTGATCCTTGTCCGTTTCATTTCGGATGGTATAGTCCATGGTTCCTCCAAAATCGACCCGGCCGTTCAAGGTCGATTGATCCTCACGATTCCGCTCCCGGATACCGGGAATTTGGTTTCCGGGCAAACCCTCGCCTGCCGGTCGAAAAGGGCGGCATAGTGCCTGGAAATCCGGCAAAGAGGATACCACATCCGAGAATTCCGCTGTATCCGTTTGTTGACCAGCGGAAGGATGTACGGACAACCCCGGATTACGACCTATTTCCGGATATCCCTAAACGCGCTAACCGGTTCCGAAACACGGGCGGGGGCCGCGGGAGGCCATCGGGTTGTTCCTCGGAGGGGACACAGGCTTGCGGCTGATGAAGGCTAGGATGTTTTCAAGGTTCAACCTTGAGCTTACGACCCGTCCGAGTCCGATGGACGGATTATCCCGGGGCGGGATTGATTCTCCTCAGCCAGGCTTTCAAGCAGACGAAGAATCGTGTCCCTGAAAAAAACCGGGAAGTCGAGAATCATATACTCGATTTTCAATTCCCGCAGGATTTCCTTCTGCCTCTCGGGAAGCCGCGACATCGGCCAGGCACCGGAGAAGAGAACCTGCTGTGTCCGGGCGAATTCCACAATCTGATCGTCGGACAGCATCGGCAAAACCTTCCGGAGAATGCCGACCAGCCGGAACAGGAGTTCGACGAGGAAAAGTTTCGTTTTCCGGAAGGCCTCTTCCGAGGTGTTCCTCTCCAGCGTCACGGCCAGCAACGACGAGAGCTCCAGCAACTGTTCCTGCCGACAAAGGATTTCCGTCCATTTTTCCGCAAAACTTTCAATCGAGAGAGGCTCGGTGAACTCACGCTCAATAGCTTCGCTCCAACGCCGCATATCCGCGACGTATATCGACAGAAATATTTCTTCCTTCGTCGAAAAATAGCGGTAAACGTTTGAACGGGTAAAATTGAGCTCCTGAGCGATTCGAAGAAGCGTCACTTTTTCGTAGGGCAGGGTTTTTATCAGGCGGGCAGCGGCATCCTGGATTTCCCGAACCCGCTGCTCCACCTGTTCTTCCGTTCTGGCGCGCTGCCAGATCTGGCTTTTCATTTCGGAGTCGTTCCCCCTACGCCATGCTTCGAATCATTCTATCGAACATCCGGTCGGAGAGCCAGCGGCGCATGAAGAGAGCGAAGCCGGCCATTGAGCCCGCCGCATATCGGGTTTTCGGGCGCCCGACGGTGACCGCCTTCCGGATCACCTTCGCGATCACGGACGGATGCGATAGGCTTCCCGATGTGTACATTTTTTCCGTCCTGGCCGCCGCCCGATCAGCCAGGTTGGCGTACGCCCCCTTCGCCGAGGTTTTCCGAAGGTTGTCCACGGCGATTTGGCCCCATTCCGTGGCGATTCCGCCCGGCTCCACAATCACGACATCGATTCCGAACGGAGCCGTTTCAAAACGAAGCGAGTCCGAGAAGCCTTCCAGCGCGTGTTTGGTCGCATGATACCAGGCACCGAGAGGTGTGTAGATCTTGCCTCCGATCGACGAGATGTTGACGATCTTTCCGTATCCGTTCTTTCTCATTCCGGGCAGCACCAGCTGCGTCAGACGGGCGAGGCCGAAAATATTCACATCGAACTGACGGCGCGCTTCTTCCAACGGAACGTCTTCGACGGCTCCATACGATCCGTAACCGGCGTTATTGACGAGGATGTCGACCGATCCGGATTCTTTCTCGATCAGATTCACGGCGGAAACGAGGGATCCTTCCTGTGTTATGTCGAGAGGGATGACGTGCGCTCCGGCCGCTTTTAGATCAGCCATCTTCTCTGCCCGACGAGCAGCCGCGTAGACGGTTGCTCCTTCTTCCAATAGAACTCGTACCGTTTCCTTTCCGATCCCGGAAGAAGCTCCGGTTACCAACGCGGTTCTCCCTTTCAGTTTCATGCTTGTCTCCTTGATTAATGACACTGTGTTCTTTCAAATGAAAAATAGCAAACACACTGTCACTTGTCAAGCATTTAATGACACATTGTCAGCAATAATTGCCATAACCTTAAAAGGATCCCTGTCATCCCCATATCGACGGGTCCGGCTCTACGGCTCGGGCTCAATATAGCTCCTAACGACACATGGGCGCTTGACAAGATATGTAAGCGCCGCTACTATGTAAGTAATTGTTCACATACATAGCGAGATCGCAACGTCGATCGGCTTAGAAAACCGCGCGCGCGTTGCGGCGCGGAAGCGGCGACGGCTGTATGAGACGGCAGGAGGACCCTCATGGATTTCGAAGGAAAACGAGCGCTGATCACAGGGGCGAGCATGGGCCTCGGGAGGGCCCTGGCCCGGGAATGCGCCGGGCGGGGGATGCGGTTATTCCTGGTGGCCCTTCCGGAGAGCGGCCTGCCCGCTCTGGCCCGGGAGCTCAAGGACGAATACGGGGTCGAGGCCGAATGGCTCGAGGGGGATCTCACGGAGGCCGAAACCCTGGAACGGCTCCGTCGAAGGATCGAAGCGGAGGGCCTCGACCTTCTCATCAACAACGCCGGGATCGGCACCCCGGGACACTTCCTCGACCACTCCCTGGAGTACCACGAGGCCACCATCGAGCTGAACGCCCTCTCCCTGGTCCGCCTGGTCCGTCTCGTCCTGCCGGGCCTGAGGCGCAGGAAGGCCTCCATCCTGAACGTGGCCAGCCTGGGTGCGTTTTTCCCGATGCCGACCATGCCCATCTACGCGGCCACCAAGAGCTTCGTCCTCCATTTCAGCCTGGCTCTCAGGGAGGAGCTGGGCGGGGAGGTCGGAGTCAGCGTCCTCTGCCCCAACGCCATACGGACCACCGAGGACGTCAGCCGGTACATCGACAACCTGGGACCCCTGGCCCGATGGGCCTGCTTCACCCCCGAGTGCATCGCCCGGTCGGCCCTGGACGGGGTCGCCCGGAACAAGGCGGTCATCGTCCCCGGGACGGTCAACCGGGTCATCGCCTCCCTTTCCCAGATCGTCCCCCGGACCCTGATCAACCGGACGATCCGGCACTACTGGGGGACCTTCCTCCGGTGCGGGTGCGGAAAACTCGCC
Source organism: Treponematales bacterium (assembly GCA_041738475.1). GTDB lineage: Bacteria > Spirochaetota > Spirochaetia > Treponematales > UBA12059 > JAAYUR01. Next base: position 119 of record JBGSPT010000461.1, on the reverse strand, counting down.
CCCGCCGGCGGGGGGCGGAGCCGTGCTTGATTCCGCTTTCTCGGGGCCCGCGACGCGCCCTTCCGTCGCAATCCTGTATTTTTCCGGCGTCGGCGGCACCGAGGCGGCCGCACGCCTCC